>VGIQ01000022.1 GCA_016867835.1 Calditrichota bacterium
ATGTAGAGCAGCCGGAACATATAGAATGCCGTCAAGGCTGCGGCGATGAGCGCGATGATCCCGACGGCAGTATGCCCGCCGGCGAAGGCCTTCCAGATGATCTCGTCCTTGCTGAAGAATCCCGACAGTCCCGGTATCCCGGCGATGGCGAAGCAGGCAACCGCGAACGTCCAGTAGGTGCTCCTCATGCGGCGCCTAAGACCTCCCATGAAGCGGATGTCCTGGGGGTCGCCATGGTAGCCGGCATGGTGATGAGCGTGCTCGACGGCATGAATCACCGACCCGGCTCCGAGGAAGAGGAGAGCCTTGAAGAAGGCGTGAGTCATCAGGTGCCCGATCCCGGCAGCATAGGCTCCGACTCCGCAGCCGACGAACATATAGCCGAGTTGCGAGACTGTCGAATAGGCAAGCACTTTCTTGATGTCGTTCTGCACCAGCGCAATCGTCGCGGCGAAGAGCGCCGTCAGGACGCCAATCCAGGCTACAATGCTGAGCACTTCAGGGGTAAGGGCATAGAGAAATGAGTTCCGCGCGACCATATAGACGCCGGCCGTTACCATAGTCGCTGCGTGGATCAGCGCGCTGACCGGCGTAGGACCGGCCATAGCATCGGGGAGCCAAACGTATAACGGGATCTGCGCCGACTTGCCGGTCGCTCCGACGAAGAGGCAGAGCGCAATCCAGAAGGCAACGGCCGGCGAAGCCGTAAAGACCGCCGCTCCAGCCTCGACTCCGGCAAATGAGAGCGTCCCAAAGGTGGTGAAGATCAGGAAGACCCCGATCAGGAAGCCGAAGTCGCCGATCCGGTTGACGATGAAAGCCTTCTTGCCCGCGGTCGCTTTGGCCTCGTCGGTGAACCAGAATCCGATCAGGAGATAACTGCAAAGCCCGACGCCCTCCCAGCCGATGAACATCAGCGGGTAACTATCGCCCAGCACCAGCATCAGCATGGAAAAGACGAAGAGGTTCAGGTAGGCGAAGAACCGGCTGAACCCCGGATCGCCGTGCATATAGCCGGTGCTGTAGATATGAATCAAGAACGAGACGCCGGTTACGATCAGGATCATCACCCCCGAGAGCGGGTCGAGCAATAGCCCGAACGGGATGACGAGGTCGCCCGCTGCCAGCCAGGTGAAATAGACCGGGTTGAAGCGGCTTCCCGAACCGCCGCCGGTCAGTTCCAGGAACGCGGCGACCGAGAGCGCGAAGGCGGCGCCGATGACGCCGGAGCCGATGACTCCGACGGCCTTGTTACCGAGCCGCTTCCCCCATAGGCCGTTGATGAAAAAACCGGCCAGAGGGAGCAGGAGGATGAGGTAGAGGTGTTCGGACATGGATATAGTGCCTGAGTGACTGAGTATCTGAGAGGATGGGTAGGTCGATAAATTACTCAGAATAATGCAAAAGGGTCGATATTAGGAGGTGCAGATTATTGTTGCCGTTCTTGGAGGGCGGACATTCCTGTCCGCCCTGATGAAGAGTTCCTATCGGGCAAGGGCGGACAAGAATGTCCGCCCTCCAAGTCAACTCTTTTCTGCACTGATTAATAAAAGTAATACAGATATCATTTGGGCTTCCTTCCACTGCCTTTCGTCTTCAGTCCACTTCCCACCGCAACTTGACGATCAGGTTGAAGCGGACATAACCGAGCGGGCCGAAGACGTCATTCGAGAATCCCTCGTCGGTCTCGCCGCCCCAGACGATCACCCCCGGCTCCAGTTCCCCGCCAATGATGAAATACTTGAACTGGATCGGATTCAAGCCCAGCCCGCAACTGAGGTCGAAGCCGTCAAGCCCGTCGGACTTGATGGTCTCGCCGAGGCTGATGATCGGGTTGCGATACTCCCATGTCATCCCGGTCATCTGAAAGCCGAGAAAGAGGTAGTTGCCGACGAAGGTGTAGTGCGGCGTCAGGTAGAAGTTGGCATCCATGCCTATCTGCCAGATGCCGACTCCGCCGCGGAGAGCACCTCCAACCAGCCCGTTCTTCTGAATCGGCGCATCGATCAATCGGAAGTTGAGATCGTAGGTAACCTCGTTCTTCCCGGCGATCTTGATGTCCTCGTAAGTAACACCGAAGCCGCGAAGGCCGTAGAAGTCATCGCTCTTCACCAGACCGACAAAAGGCGAGACCCCGACCGACCGGGCAAAGTCGGCAAATGCCGATGACCGTCCCGAAGGCGGGCGATAAGGACGCCCGTAGATGTCGTAATAGAGGCTGTCCTGATTCGGAGGGCGGTTCAGCCCGGTGGTATCGGGTGGATAGCGTTGTTTAGGCGGATCCGGAGGCGCGGGCACTTCGCGGCTTCCGGTGTTGTCGTCGGAGGCTGCCGCCATAGCGTCCGACAGTTTGCCACGCGAGCGGCTCGTTTGCGACGGCCCGGCGCAGCCGGTCAGGATAAGTGCAACGGTAAGTAAGAACAACGACACCATCGGCAACATAGAGCCTCCTCCCGAGGTGTTGCCAAACGAGCGCATCTATTTGTAAAAAAACATCTTCAACGATATGACGAAGAGCCCGGCAGCGAATACCTTCCGCATCACATCGGTCGGCAGTGAGACAGCAAGCCGCGCACCAAGCCAGCCGCCGAGGACGAATCCTGCGCAAAGCAGCCCGGCGACACGCCAGTCGATCAAGCCCTTCTGGTGGTAGGTGATCACCGCCAGGATGCCGATTGGCGGTAGGAGCATCGCCAGAGTCGTCCCTTGAGCGACGTGCTGTGACATCCCAAAAAGGAGCACCAGCACCGGCAGGACGATGACGCCTCCGCCAAGGCCGACTAGCCCGCCCCAGTAGCCGGCAAGAAAGCCCAGGAGTAAGATGCCAATGGTCTGAAGCATAGGTTAGTAAAGTGACTATCAGATATGAATATAGGCGTCAAGTATGAGTCGGGCAAGATGAAGAGGGTACCGGCATAAGGATGCGGTCTATAAGAATCAAGTTCGGATGATCGGATCGGGGAGTATCTTTGTGCAAGCAGGACGCCTTCGTCCGGCGTGTAAAGTGGAGACGATGCTCGGGTGGACGAGGGCGTCCACCCACCACATGAAACAACTTACAATGCCGCCCGATTAGGCCTGAACAAGGATTATTGAGCACATTTCAAAACTGCATCAGCAGCACGCTGCACAGAGGCGACCCCGCGCCGATAGCCGCAATCCCGCTTTTCATACTACCGCCCACTTGCACCTTAGCCGGAGGGGCAGTAACTTATCCGATGCCAATAGCCTGTCATCCCGCCCCAAAGCAAGGGGCATAATCGAATAACGGAGGTCTCACCTAATGTCCATCCGCATCGGAATCAACGGCTTCGGCCGCATCGGACGGCTCGTCTTCCGCGAGATGATGCGACGCGGCGGCTACGAAGTCGTCCTCATCAATGACATCACCGACGCCCGAACCCTCGCCCACCTGTTGAAGTATGATTCGACCCACGGGCGATACCCCGGCAAAGTCGAGACCGGCGACAACTGCATCATTGTCGATGGCCGGACCATCAAAGTTTCAGCCGAGAAGAACCCGGCCAATCTGCCCTGGAGAGATCTCGACGTCTATTTTGTCGTCGAATCGACCGGCGTCTTCTCCAAGCGTGAGCAATGCCAGATGCACCTCGATGCCGGAGCGAAGAAGGTCATTCTCACTGTCCCTGCAAAGGGGGAGATCGACGCCACCATCGTCATGGGGGTCAACGAGCATATGCTTAAGGCTGAGCACCTCGTCGTCTCCAACGCCTCCTGCACCACCAATTGCCTCGCACCGATGGCCAAGGTGCTCTCCGACTCGTTCGGCATCGTCCACGGGATGATGAACACCATCCACGCCTACACTAACGATCAACGGGTGCTCGATCTGCCGCACAGCGACCTTCGGCGGGCGCGGTCGGCTGCCCTCAATAGTATTCCAACTTCAACCGGTGCCGCGAAGGCTATCGGCCTCGTCATCCCCGAACTGAAGGGCAAGATGGACGGCCTGGCAATCCGGGTCCCGGTGCCGGACGGCTCGATTGTCGATCTCACCTGCACCCTCGAACGCGACGCCTCCAAGGACGCCATTAATGAGGCAATGAAAGCCGCTGCCGATGGCCCGATGAAAGGCATCCTCGAGTTCACCGCCGATGATGTCGTCTCCTCAGACATCGTCGGCAACCGCCACTCCTGCGTCTTCGACTCAAAATTGACGATGGCGATTTCTCCGCGTATGGTGAAGGTGATCGGCTGGTATGATAACGAATACGGTTACAGTTGCCGGGTCGTCGATCTGATTGCGAAGGCAGTAGCGCTCAAATAGTCTCGCGCTTGAGCAACAGACTCAGCCTTAACCCAAACGCACTCGCTACTCTCACTGCAGACGAGTCGTTGACCTTTGGATGACGAGCGCGTCCGGCCGCCCTACCGGCCCGAAGACGATGAACCGTTTCGCGGCGAGCGTTGGGGTTGCTTTTGGGCTTCGGTGCTGGCGGGATCAGGCATTGCCACTCTGTTGCTGAGCACATTATTGGTGAGCCATCGGACTGCGCATAACCTGCTCACTGTTATCGCTTATCTCTTGATCGGCTTTGCGATTGGTAATTACTTCCGGTTGCGGCATCGAAGATGAGGTGCTGATAGCGATACGTCGAGTAAGTTGGCTCCGGTTCAAGCCGCACTTGAACATGGACGCCACAGGCAGACGGTCGAGTCGGTGCGCTGCCCCGGTTCAATTCGGGGTCGTCAGCATGATGCATGCTTAAGGTAGAGTGCGCTCCGGCGTTTTTCAGAGGCTTGTATTGTAGTATGCAAAACAAACAGATCCGCACCTTTTCTGCCGGATTGGGTATGGCTCTCCTCTTGACGGCAAGTCAACTCCCGGGCGCAGAGTCACCTACTCGCGCCATCCCTGGAACTCCCGGTTGGGACTGCAAGTTTGACACACTGCGGGCGCTGCGGCATGTTCGGGTGCTGGCGTCGGATTCTCTCGCCGGTCGTTATAGCGGCTTTGCCGGGTGGGATAAGGTCGAGAGATATCTCGCCGGGCATTTCAAGCGCCTCGGCCTGATGGAGCCGTTCGGCAGGGATGGCTACCTGCACCGCTTCACCTACGGCGCCGGAGAATATTCCCTGCCGAGCCATCTCGTTGCTTACTTCGCCGACGGTTCGACCGACACTGCCTCCTACTGGCAGGAACTGAACGTCTTCAAATACTCCGGCTTCGGCCGGGCAAAGGGGCGGATCGCATTTGTCGGCTATGGCATCAGCGAACCGGGAAAGGGCTGGGACGACTACGCCGGACTTGACGTAACCGGCTGCGTTGTCCTCGCGATGCGCGGGACGCCGGAGGTGCGGAATGTCGCTTGGGGCCCTGAAGGCGGCAATGGTTACAAATCGACCTTGGCCTTGAGCAAGGGTGCGGTAGGCTACATCTGCTGTGAGAATGACCCTCCCAAGTATGCGACACTGATGGAGGAGTCGTTCAGAGAGAACCTCCCGGCGGTCTGGATTTCACGCACTTTTGCCGACAGCCTCCTGAAAGGCACCGGAAAGACCAAGTCCCAGTGGCAGGATGCGATTAAGTCCACCGGAAAGCCGGTTTCACGAATGCTCGACGTCGAGGTCGATCTGCAGGTGAGCGGGAAGTACTACCCCGAACGCCCGACGACGAACATTGCCGGCATACTCGAAGGGAGCGATCCCGTTTTGAAGCGTGAACTGGTGGTCATCGGAGCCCATGCCGATCATCACGGAACGGATCCGGCCGGGAACATCTATCCTGGAGCCGATGACAACGCCTCGGGGACATCGGTGATGATGGAGTTGGCCGAGATCTTCAGCCGTATGAAAGATCGGCCCCGACGTTCACTAATGTTCATCGGCTTTGCCGCGGAGGAGGAAGGCCTCGTCGGGTCGGATAAGTTCTGCCAGGATCTGCCGCTGAAGGACTACGACGTCGTGGCAATGCTCAATATGGATATGGTGGGACAGGGCTCGGGCGAGATCGGCGTTGGAGGGCTCGGCCAGACTCCGGTGCTGGGGGAAGCGCTGTTCGCCGAATGGCCTGACAGCGCACTTGCGAAAATCGAGTTCTGGGGCTTGTGGCCCGGAAGTGATCACAAGTCGTTTGAAGCCGCAGGGATACCGGCCTTCATCGTCGGTGCCCGTGGAGACCATCCCAACTACCACACTCCCAATGACAAGGCCGAGAACATCAAAGGCTTCGTCCTGAAAAACGCCGGTGAGATGATGTTCCACTGCGCGCGGTCGCTGGCAAACTGGAACGAGCCACTAAAGCCGCTGGTCGGCAAGGCGCAGTATCTGGCAAGGAAGAATCCCAAGGTCATAACCGAGGGCATTGCGCTGGAGGGCTTGATATGGACCGGCAATGATTCCTACGACCGGGAGGCGAGAGGTCTGGTGTCATCGTCATTGGAGCCACCTCCCAATCGTGTAAAAGGGGTTAAATATCCAGCGTCGCTGGTAGTATTTGGTATGTCGTGGCCTCAACCGGCCGAAAATCGGCATGAAGTTCGAGCGGGGGGATATATGGAAGGCCTTGAATTCGCCCGCTTATGGTCAGCCAGTCAGGATCTGCCTTTTCTTGCCGACTCGGGTCGAAAGGACTACACCGGTGAGCCGTTTCTTGGCGTAACGGCATCTATCGGCATATCGGATGTCCCCTCTGATACGCTCACACTAAGAGCGCTATCCCGTGCCGGAGTAGGCTTTGTCTCAGCAGGTGGATTTGTCATACCGAAGGGCGGTAAGAGCAACGCCTTTTATCCCCCAGACTGGGCAGAGGTTACTGCAGCATGTCGCGCGACTGGTATTCGAGCCACCATTGCGGTTCAGACCTGGGCTTCGGATCCCCAATTCGCCGACCCGAATGCAACGATGCAGGAGTTGGCTGCTCTCGCCCGGCTGTGGGATGGAGAGATTATCGTCTATTTGCTTACCGATAAGCCGATGCCGGATGAGGGATTGAATGCGCTGCTTAAGGAAGGCTGCTTTCTATTTCTGAATCAACACTCCTCGTTAGAAACTGCGCAGAAGTCTGGTTATTTCAATCAGATAGGGATCGCTATCCAGCACCGTTTTGCCGATCATGGCGATTCCGCGCGCATACGGCTCATCGAATCGCTGCTTGCCGCCGGATTCGATGAGGATGCCATCGAGGATCTCCTGACCCGCAACCTTCAGCGGACATTGCAGCGCTGGTGGGCCGGCTCCCCGCCGTTACGATATAAGGAAAAATGAGAGATAGGATTCCTGATATGCTCATTTCACTTGCGTAAGGACGATGTCGGACCTCAAATTTAAATGAAAGTTGATTTGCAGAGCGTATGGAAACAGAAACTACCCCCAAAAGAATCTTCGAGGTTGCGCGAGATCTTCACGTAACCACTCCCGAAATCCTCGATTTTCTGACCCGTTGTGAGATCGAAGCGCCGCGCCGGCAAATGCAGCCGGTGACAGAAGAAATACACCGGCTCTTACTCTATCGCTTCGATCGCGCCGCGTTTAATATCTACGCCCTCGAAAACCACCTCGGAAGCGAGGAGATGGGGCGGCTGAATGTATTAGTTAGCAAGGCGATGCCCAGGCATCGGCGGCCGGCTCCGACTCCTCGCGCGGCAACTCCGGTCCGACCGCCGGTTGAGCAGGCTCTCTCCCCCGAGCCGCCTAAGACCGAATTGGCGGCGCCAATAATGAGGAAGAAGCCGGCACGCTCCGCCCTGCGTCCGGAGCGTCCGGGCGATGTCGAAATCGTCCGCTATTACATCGATAAGACCCGCCGGTGGCCCGCCAAAGTTGAACCTGTGGACACCGTTCCTGTGGTGCCTGAACCGGAGCCGGCTCCCGCACCGGTCAAAGTTATCGAAGTCGCGCCGCCTCCGCCAGCCTATTCACCTCCGATCCGGCTCACCAATTTCGACATCGAACTTATCCGGCTGATCGTCGCGCTTGCACCCGCGGCAAAGGAGACCCTCCTGGCCGGTATGCGGTAGGAAACTCACCAAAGAATCGCAAAAGTGAGCGGGGCACGGCAATGCCGTGCCCCACTCGCATACTTCATCCTCCGGAATGCGTTCGGTTCAAGCCTACCGCAGCGTTAGGCCGAGTCCTACCGAGTAAGCCTTATACTTCCCCACAGAGTAGTCGGCATTGAGCGTCAGAATCCCAAACATTCCGAGCCGCACGCCGCCGGTAATGCGGGACGTATTGTCGCCGTCAAGATCGAGCGAGATTGTCGAGCCTTCGAGAGCCGGATTGCCCGATCCCGTAACGGTGTAATCGACCTTGATGTTCGACGATTCGAATCCGATGCCGGCGTAGGGCGTCAGCGAGATGATGATCGCGCTGAAGGTCCGCGAAGCCTGCACGTTGAACGCGGTGTGATTCGACTCGATGACATCTCCGATGGTTAGGCTTTGCATCGCAAATTGGCCCGATATGTTGATGCCAAACATCGGAACCGGGATCCACTGCGAGATCGAGTGCTTCACGCCGACACCCCAGAAGTTCAACTTGCCAACTTTTTCGATGTCGGTTTCGGGGAAGTAGCGCAGGAGCACTTCGGTCTTCAGCGGCAATCCGAGCGACACCTGTGGCAACACTATACCGGCGCCGGGAAGGTCGGTTCCGGGAGGTGTCATCAGCATGGCCTGGTCGAGCATCTGCTGCCATTCCGGGCGCGACTTGGCGAAGGCGATCTGAGCATCCGACGCCCCTTGCGCGCGCATCGCATCCTCGATGGCGACGCCGTTTGCAAGAACGTGCCGCACTGAATCGGGTCCGAAGAGCGTCGAAGAGGTGCGGTTGGGATAGAAGTCATTGCCGTTCACGGTCAGGTCGCCGACGCCCGGCAGTTGATGCACCGACTGCGGAATTGTGATCGTCGCCGGAACGACGAAATCAAACGTCTTGTCGTCGTCCGAGACCGCGACTCCGGTGATCTTGATCGAGACGTCGAAACCGAGGATCGAGTGGGGCTTGGCAGAGTGATAGAGCCCTGAATTCATCGAGGTGCCGAAGACCGTGGCAAAAGGACCAAGGTAGCCCTTGGCATTTTCCAAAGCCAGTTTCTGCAACTCCTCCTGAAAGTTCACTTCAGCGGCAATGACACCGCCGGTCATAAAGACCATCAGAACGAGCGCCAGAGAAAGTGAAACGAACCGCTTCATTGAGTGCTCTCCAAGGTTGAGGAAGGTTTGAATCTATCAAGTCGTAAGGAAACTTGACGGGATAGAGGACGATGTGCTATGGGTCACAATGCAGGCAAGTGAGCGAGTAAGCGAACGAACGGGTGAGCGAGAACTAAATCTACGCCTAACTTGCTCGTTTACCCGCTTACTCGCCTACTTGCTCACTCGCTCACTTGAACATATAGTGAATCCCGAACTGCGGGTAGGGCAGAACGTCGTCCTTATAAGCCGCAAGAGCGAGATCGACGGAACCCCAAAGCCGCTCCCAGTTTCGCCAGTGGAAGGCAAGCCCGAGTCCGGCACCGATAGCGACGCCTTCGTCACGGGTGCGAACTAACTCATACTGACTGCCTTTCACGGTGTCATTATGATAGGATTCGTCGCTCCTGCTGTAATTGTAGGCCAGTCCGGCGAGGAGATAGAGCGCGGTGGCGTCGGTGCGGTTGAGGGTGTAGAGTGCCTGCCCGCCGAGGCTGGCGTAGGTGCGCTCGCTGTTGCGGAAATAGATGCCGCCAGATTGATAGCCCCAGCCTTCGGCTCTTAGGTGCCGAATGCTGAAGCCATTGCCACAGAGCCGTCCGAACGAGAATCCGAATCCGGTGTTCAATTCGTCATCGAAGGCCTGGGCCTTGACCGGCGAGGCAATAGCCAGAGCCGCAAGCGCGATCAGTCCTGTCAGTTTGCGCAGCATTGGATGCCTTTCGAAGGATATTGCCGAATCGAACCGAAGGTCGATTCCGGAGTCATTTATAGAAGTAGTGAATCGCTATTTGCGGAATAGGCATGAACGAGTCTTTGTATAAGGTCAAAGGGAGATCGATTGAGGTGCAGAGCCAGCGGGTGTCTCCAAAAAAGAACGACATCCCAAGCCCCGCGCCGATGCCTATCCCGGAGTCATCGCCGGATGCATTGACTCCCATCCCTGCCAGCCAATATAACGCCGACGAGTCGGTTCTCTTCAGGACGCCGAGCAATTCTCCGCCCATACTGAAGAATCTGTCGCCGCTGCTGGAAACGAAGATGAACCCGGCTTGAAAGCCCATCCCTTTCTCAGGCGGCATCAAGCGGATGCTGAAGCCGTTGCCGCCGATAAACCCGGCCGAGATGCCCAGCCCCCGGGTGGCACGTTCGTCGAGGTCAGGGGCCGTCGGCTCGGCGTAGAGCGGGAAGAATACAATGAGCGCCATGAACATGGCGAAGATAACCCGTTTCATACTGCCTCCTCAAGATTCATTATCAGAGACTATTAATTGTGCAATATCATCTTGACGTGTCCCCCCGCTTAGCGGAGGGACAGGGCACGTAGGGGTGAATCGGCTAATGGCGATTCTGCCCCCCTCCTTATCGGGCACGAAGCAGCCGCTGGCGTCTTCGGCCCCTACGGGGTGCACCCACCTACTTATATTCCCCTCCGCGATGCGGGGGGGAGAATGCAAGAACTAACTGCACGAAGTAATACAAGGATGATGCTCATCGGACATAGGTAAGACGAATCCCAATGCTCGACCTATAACCGTCAAGGCCGATTCTCATCAAACTTGAATTTTCCTGAGAAATCTCGACAAGATACCACCCTGCAAATCCAACCTGAAGAACGCCTGAAAGTGTTAGCAATCTTTACCGCCTGGCAAGAATGTTCCCCCAGGTGAATTCTTGACTCTAATAATTGTTACCCAAGGACCAACAACAGGAATCATTGTAGTAGATAACATTCTGTCTCCCATCGCAACTGCACCGATGGTAGTAGCAGCCCATGTGTAGATTAGCCCCCTTAATGCAACATCACCGTTAGTTAACCTTGGGGTGAAGGTTGGCACTTCGTGAAATGTCTCGACATTGCCATTTTGGAAGACAATGGCTTTCACTTGGGATTTTGACACTGTTCTTCTGATTCCATCAGATTGAACCAAACTAATGGAAGAAAGCCCAATTTCAATTACCTTACAATCGATAACCTGTCCATTACGAAGGTGCACCTTATCCTGTGCACTTGCCAAGATCGGGAAGACCGCAAGCACAATCGCCAAGATTAGAAGTCGATTTAGAATCATTTAGACTCCTGTAACATATAGGTCAACAGGTTCTCCGCCAAAAACTCCCCCACCCGATCCTTCCCAATGCGCTCCTGCTTGAGGCTGTCGCGCCAGCGGACGGTAATGGTTCCATCCTCCTTGGTCTGGTAGTCGATCGTAAAGCAGAATGGCGTCCCGATTTCGTCCATCCGGCGGTAGCGTTTGCCGATTGAGCCTGACTCGTCGAAGAAGACCGGCACCTTTGCCCGCAGTGAGCGATACATCTCCTCGGCGATCTCGAACAGCCCGTCCTTTTTCACCAATGGCAGGAACGCCGCTTTGACCGCGGCGATGCGGGGGGCGATGGCGAGATAGACCCGCTCCTCTCCGGCCTGGACATCCTCGCGGTAGGCATCGCAGAGGAGCATCAGGAGCGACCGGTTGAGGCCGGCCGAGGTTTCAATCACATGCGGCGTGTAACGTTCCCGCGTCTCGTCGTCGAAGAAGGTGAGGTCCTTACCGGAGACTTTCTGATGCTGCGAGAGGTCGAAGTCGCCGCGATCATGGAGGCCTTCCAATTCCGACCAGCCGAAGGGGAACTCGTATTCGATGTCAAACGCTGCGCGGGCGTAGTGCGCCAACTTCTCGTGCTCGTGCCAGCGCAGTTTGGCCGGATTCACCTCGAGCGACCGGTAGAAGTTCCAGCGCTCGCCCTTCCAGTAGTCGAGCCACTTGGCATTCTCGCCGGGGGGAATGAAGAACTGCATCTCCATTTGCTCAAACTCGCGGGTGCGAAAGATGAAGTTCTTGGTCGTGATCTCGTTGCGAAACGCCTTGCCGATTTGGGCGATGCCGAAGGGCGGCTTCAGGCGCATCGTCGTCATCACCGACTTGTAGTTCAGGTAAATGCCTTGCGCTGTCTCGGGACGAAGATATGCAACCGACGCTGAATCCTGCGAAGCGCCGATCTGCGTCTGCAGCATCAGGTTAAACTGACGCGGCGGCAGGAGCGACCCCTTGGTGCCACAGGAATTGCACTGATTGTAGTGCTTGAGCATATACTCGGTAATCAGCGCATCGGCGTCTTCCCGGGGGATCGAGCCTTCGCGGCCGGTCATCGCCTGCCATTCGATGACCGCATGGATCTTCTCGATGTAAAGTCGTTCGGGGCTTTCCGGCGCCAAATCTTCCGGTCTGATTAACTGCCCCGGCTCGAAGGCGCTCGCAAGGCGTTCAAAGTTCTTCAGCAGGCGGGGATAGGACTCTTTGGCATAGTCATCGATTCGGATCCGGCGCTTGCAGTTGGTGCATTCAACAAGAGGATCGTTGAATCCGGCAACATGGCCGGACGCCTCCCAGACCTTCGGGTTTTGGATGATAGCCGAGTCGATCTGGACAATGTTCTCATGCCGGAGGGTCATTTCCTCCATCCAGAGGCGTGCGAGGTTCGCCATCATCGGGGCGCCGATTGGGCCGTAGTCGTAGGATGAGGTTATGCCGCCGTAGATTTCCGACGAGGGAAAGATCACGCCGCGCCTCTTGCAGAGCGCGATCAGGCGATCCATCAGATCGCCGGACTGGGTGTTTTGATCCTTGGCCAAGAAGAAGAACTTAGGTGTATGAAAGCGCGCTTAGGTTGTCACCCTGAACGAAGGGAAGACCTCATTGGCTGCAATGCTGCCTGGTGCGAATAATCTGATATGCTCTTCCCTGCTTCGCTGGGGTGACTGCACCAAGTAGTAACAGCATCAGCATCAGTCATCAGTATCAGCATTATCATTGCTTCCCCCCCACCGTTACCAACGGCCGCTTCAGAAGGATGCTGACCCGTCGGTTTTCGTGCGCTAGCGGGTCTTTGCCGGGGAGGAGTTTCGTGTCGGCGTAGGCGCGGACTTCGCTGATCATCTGCGGGGTCAGGCCGTGCTTCAGCATCACCCGCCGGACCGCTGCAGCCCGGTCGGCAGAAAGTTCCCAGTTAGAATAGGAGCCGCTGCCGTAAGCCCGGGCATCGGTATGGCCCTCGACTGCGACCGGATATTGCAGACGAACGATTTCCGGGGTCAGGAGTTCGATCGTCCGCTCCATCTCATTCCTTACCATCGCTGACCCTACATCGAAGAAACTGAACTGCGGTGCGTCGCGGAACTCCATCCGGATACCTTCTTCAGTAACCTCGAACGATATCTGGTCCGTAATTTCCTTGGGGAGGCCGCTTTCTTCGATAATGTCACGGAGACGGTTGGCCTCGCGCTCGAGTTCGCGCTGAAGGGCGTCCTGAAGGCTCTTTTCTTCGCCTACCGGCGGAGTCCCCTGGCCGATCGGCATCACCGCGCCGCCCGACTTGATAAAGCCGGTCGGATCCTGAAAGTAAGCCTGCACCATCAATTTAATGCGTGGATCCTGGGACAGGACCCAAAGCACAATAAAGAGCGCCAGCATCGCAGTAACGAAGTCGGCATAAGCAACCTTCCAGGCGCCGCCGTGATGGCCGTGTCTCTTATGGCGACGGCGAGGGCGGGGGGCATCTTCGGTCGGCAGCCCCTCGGCGTGATACTCGTCAGGCATCTATGGAATCAACCGGTTATGGGATAAATGAGTACTCAGCCCTTAAGCGCGGCTTCGAGTTCGTCGAATGACGGGCGCTGGCTTTCATAGATGGCCCGACGGGCATATTCGGCCGACAGTTTCGGGTTCATCCCGCGCATGATGCCGAGGATGCCGGCCTTCAGCAGTTGCATGATCCGACCTTCTTCGAGGTTCTGCATCTCGACGTTCATCGCGAGCGGACCTACGAAGCCGTAGGAGAGCAACACACCAAGGAACGTCCCGACCAGCGCTGATGCAACCTTCATTCCGACGACTTCAGGCCCTTCGGCAATCGAAGCCATCGTCTTGATGATCCCCATCACGGCCGCTACGATTCCGAGCGCCGGAAGAGCATCGGCGGTGTTGGTCAGGATTTGCTGTGGCGCGGAGTGCTCCTCTTCGATGGTCTCGATGTCCGAGTCCATGAGCGCTTCGAGGTCGCCCGGGCTGGTGCCGCCGACCACCACGATCTTCAGATTGTCGGTGATGAAGTTGACCAGTCGCGGGTGGTGCAGGATCGAGGGATACTTCTGAAAGATGGTCGATGTTGCCGGAGCCTGGATGTGCCCTTCCAGCGCGAGGAGTCCTTCGCGCCGGGCTAAAAAGGCGAGGTCATGCACCAACTTAAGGGCATCCATATAGACCTCGCGGGTGAGCGACTTGCCTTTGAAGACGTCAAGTGACTTTTCGATCACCAACTTCAAGGTGCGCGTATTCGACTTCACTATCAACCCGCCGAGGGCGGCGCCGCCGATGATGACGTATTCATACCACGGTTTGAAGATCAGGATCATATTGCCCCCCGAGATGGCGTAGCCGCCGAAGACGAAGAGCAGGACCAATATATATCCGACAATAGCGGTCATTAGACCGGGCTCCTTGGGTAGGCTTAGGGCTTAAGGCTTATGGCTTTGGGGTGGACTTTGCGTTTTCCGCGTCCGGGTGCGAGATCATTCGTCATCGCCCAGTCATCAAATGCCTAATGCGGTCAGTTTGGTCTGCGACTCCATCGGGACGCCAAAGAAGTCGAGATATCCGTCGATCTGGACGGTTCCGGTGAAGGGCTTAAAATAATACTGATTGATAGTGCCCTGGCGCAAGGTCTGGGTGATGACGATGCAGTTTCCAAAGCGTCCGGCCGGGACCGTTGCCAGCCCGTCGGTCGCAGTTACCCGGTGAACGGCTGAGTCCGACGGGGTGATCCACTCATCACCGACCCGGGCCGGATACTTGATGAAGAGTTCGTCGAAGCCGCCGGGGTAGTTGCCGCCGATGATGAGGCGGCGCAAGCCGGAGGCTGAATTGCGAAAGAAGATGCTATCGCCCGTGCCGCCGAACCAGACTCCGGCACCGCGCTCGAAGGTGGTGTCGATTCGGAGCGTGTCTTCTGTCTCGATGAACGGCATCCCCTGCAGCGTGACGACCGAATGAAACGCCCACCAGTTACCCAGCCCAAGCGGCATGATCTGGTGCACGGTCGAATCTCTGCCCCCTCCTCCCCCACCGCCGGTCGAGGTTGGGTTGTTGTCGGAGCAGGCGAGGAGGAAAATGAGGGTGGGAAGGGTGAATACTATGCGCACAAGTGCCCCTTCTTCAACCCATCATCGGCAACTCGAACCCTACTGTTGTCAAAAGCCACTTTGCTGCATATATTAAGGCAAATGACTTCAAGATCATCATGCCAGCTTCAACCCAAGCATTATCAATAGTCAGCGCTGCAATTCGACGGAACGGGATCACCAATGTGGCTTCTGTTCCCCAGCGCAGCCCGCTCCGATATCCTGGTGGCAAGACCTGGCTTATACCAGAAATCCGGCAATGGCTTGGATCGCTTCCGGAGCGTCCGCGCCTGTTCGTCGAGCCCTTCGCCGGTGGAGCCATAGCCGCGCTCACCGCGATCTTCGAATCGCTTGCTGATCAAGCCATCATCTGCGACATAGACGACAACCTGTCAGCACTATGGGAAGTGATCTTGAATGAAGGCAGTTGGCTGGCATATCGTGTTGAGACATTTCCTTTTGAACCGGATCGGATCCAGAGCATGCTCCTGAGTTCTGTCGAAGATAGAAGAAACCGTGCATTCGTAACACTGCTCCTAAATCGCATTCGGCGCGGCGGCATACTCGCACCGGGCGCAAGCATCATGAAGAACGGCGAGCAAGGAAAGGGAATGGCTTCCCGTTGGTATCCACAGACTTTGGCTCGTAGAATACGTGACATCCATGGTGTGAGGGATCGCATACGATACTTGCACGGGGATGGGCTTGCGCTAATAGCATCAACGGCCTTAGAGCACGGCGCAGTCTTCTTTATCGATCCGCCTTATACTGCGGGGGGCAGGAATGCCGGAAGCCGACTTTATGCTCACAATAGACTTGATCACGCCAAACTGTTTGAGATGATGGCTTCGATCGACCACCCATTCCTTATGACGTATGATGACTGCGAGGCTATCAGGAGAATGGCGGCAGAACATGACTTTGCCATATACAATGTTCCAATGCGCAACTCCCATAATCAAACAAGAATCGAGTTGCTTATTACACCTTCACCAGTGTTTTGATGCCAATTTGCGCCTGATTCCGATTTCAAACTCGGATTGAGTCAGCGCGACTCCACCGGTTAGTCCCGCCACCGCATCTTCCAGACGGGTGTAGAAGACGCTGTCTAATCTCACATGAGCGCGTCTATCTTCGAAACTACCTTCGACGAAGTCAACCACAAACCATGCGATATCCGCGTTCGACTTGTCCTTCTCAAATCGCATCTCCGACAATGAATCGAAAAATGACCTGTCAATTACAACTGCCATTCTCTTTCCCCATCTGGTAATGTCTCTCACCTTCAATTGAAGTTGCGGCATCAATCGCTTGGGGCCGCTGCTTCGATAATCAGGTCTCCGCCGCCCGAAGGGAAATGGGAGTGTATCGACGGAACTGGACAGACCTTCGAATTCCCTTTCCATCTTATCGCCCGAGAAGTAAACGGCCTGAACTTCAACAGCACACCAGTCAAGTCTTGCCTCATGTGAAGGGTGAACAAGTATAAGATCTATCTTTCCGATTTCTCGCATTATTCTCGCAGCGTCTGCATCCCCTTCGCTTGCTCTGCCTCCTATAGTAGGTAGTGGCTTAAGAAAACCGACTTCCCTAACTATAAGTGGACTGTCCGTCCCCAACAGTTCTTTTCCAATGCTCGTTACAATCGTATTCAACTCGCCAAATCGGTGAGGACAAAGAGAGCGGATGCGACCTTCAGTACCTTCAACGAATCTCACCTTTCCATCTGCGCTCTTCTCATACAATCGGATTGAACAGACGCCACCAGATTTGGTGCAGGTCCCACCCTTAAAGGGGCAGTCGTGAGTTCTGGCTCGTGCGTCCTTAGATAATAGCTCAAGGGCAAGCCCCCGTCTTTGCTCTGACGTAAGCAAGTGAAAGAGAGTGCCAAACCATTCGGCTATACCGAAGCGGCGTGATGCAATTGACTTACGGGCTATGGTATCTCCTTGATCGATTACCCTCCTCACCACTTCATTAGGTTCACCTTGTCGATATCGACCGAGCCGTGATGCCGGAAGATCGCAACGATGATCGCGAGGCCAACTGCCACTTCCGCCGCCGCCACCGCCATCACGAAGAAGACGAAGACCTGCCCTGCGATGTCAGGCAGGAACCGGCTGTAGGCGACCAGCGTCAGGTTCGCCGCGTTGAGCATCAGTTCGATCGACATGAAGATCACCAGCGCGTTGCGCCTCGTGAGAACCCCCGCAACTCCAATCGCGAAGAGGAAAGCAGAGAGACCCAGATACCAGTTGAGTCCAACGGTCACTGGTCGCTCCCTCCCTTCCCGGTGAGCGGCGAAGTCCCGTTTTTCTTCAGCATCGCCACGACTCCGATAATGGCGATCAGGAGCAGCACTGAAGCGACCTCAAAGGGCACCAGAAAGTTCGTGTAGAGCGCTTTCCCGACCACTACCGGCGAGCCTGGCACCAGATCGGGCACCGGCGTCGTCAGCGCGCTACGGACCGCCGCAATCGCCACCAGCAGCACCCCTGCCGCTGCCGCGAAGCCGAGCCACTTGCGCAGAAGCCCGGTCGCCTCCCAGATCTGCTTCTCCTTAAGGTTAAGCAGCATCACCACGAAGAGGAAAAGCACCATGATCGCGCCGGCATAGACAATCACCTGCAGCGCGGCGACAAAGGGCGCGCCCAGGAGCACGTAGAGCATCGCCAGGCTGAAGAAGGACGCCACCAGCATCAACACCGACGTTACCGGGCTGCGTGCCAAAATGACGACTAACGACGACGCCAGCGCCGCCAGTCCAAAGAGGATAAATAAGATGAGTTCCATCACACCTGCATTGTAAACTCAACCTGTGGAATGACTTAATGGCGACCGGATTGGGCCGGGACCGAAGGGGTCTCGCCAAGTGGATTCCCCCTATAGTAGTCGATTCCCAGCACCAGCGTCAAACCTTCGCTTCCGATTTCCCTTAGTGGCAGGACTGACCGCACAAAGCCAAGACCCGCTGCCGCAGCAGGGTCGGTCGTATCGGCAACGATGACTAGCCCAAGTCCCAGCCGGTCGGCTTCAATTAAAGCATTCACCGGCTCAAGCATCAACGTATCGCGGGCGGTCAGGCTACTCTTGTCGGAATCAAGGATGTCCTGCAATTTCGCCTCTCCAATGAGAAAACGCAAGGCTTTTGCGACCATTCCACCCTCTCCAGCCCAACGACGGACTTGTCCTTTCAAGCCCTCGCCCCGATTGCGGGGCCGTTCCTGCAGCGCGACTGCCGATTGCGCAGCGACAATGGCGCCGGGAAGCCCCGCTTCAAGTTGAGCAAAATGCTCCGGTCTGGCTCGCGAGACGTAGCCGCTCAGGATCGGCCTCCGGTGGACGGTTTGAAAGAGCATGTGGCGCGCTTCGAACCGGCCGCGCCCGGTTAGACCGTCGATCCGGCCCAATGGCAGGTCGAGGAGAGCCGGATGCCGCTCATCGATCGGCAGCCGGCTTAGCAGTCCCGGCACTGTGGCATCTGCCACCGGGTAAGGCGAGGGCCAATACTCGAAAAGCGTTAGTAAAACGATCGCCGCCAGATAGAGCCTGCACCTCCCCGGACGGGTCCGTTCCTGCAGCCATTTGACGCCTCCGGCAGCAAGCAGGGCAATCCCCAGTATCGTCAATATCGTCCAACGGCCTGGTGCACGGGCATGCTGAAGAACCGGAGTGACTGCCATTACAAAGCCCGGCAGCGGGATATAGGTCATCCGACCTACCACCTGCAGAAACGGCCCCAGGCTCATCACCCAGGCACCGATTGTCGATAGCAAGACCCAGCGTCCCCACCGATCCGACCGCAGGCAGCGCGCGCCCAGTATTGCCAGGCATAGCACAATGACACCCGTATAGGCCGTTCGCTCAATACCCCCGCTGCCAATTATGCCAAACCATCGTCTTGCTCCCTCGCCATAAATCGGATGTAGCGCCGGAGGAGCGAGGATTCCTAATAAATCTACCGAGCCAAGCCAGGCCTGCCCGAGCATTCCCGTAGCGCGATAATAACCCGTAGCGGTTGCCGATAGGAACTTCAGACCCCAGGGGATCAACATTATCGATGTGACAGCGCCTATTCCCAAGAGTCGTCCCGCACCGCCGGGACTTCGCTCAACCCGGAGGAGATAGAAAGTCAGAGCCAGACAGTAGAGGAACAGAAAGATGGCATGGTAGGTGCTGGTAAGGCAGGCTAATGTCAACATGAGACCCGCGGCAACCATCTGGCGCGGGATAACTCGCTCAGCCACGATCGCACGAAAGATCGTGAGCAGCGCAAGCGGAAAGAACCCATTCGTCATCAAACTGAGATGCCCGGTTCCGCGGATCATCATATAGGGGCCAAAGCCATAGATCAGACCCGCCAGCAGCGCTCCCGAGCGATTCCCCCAGAGGTGCAGCGCCAACCGGTAAGCCCCCCATGCAGCAAAGGGAAATTGCAGCAAATAGAGGACATTAAATGCGCTGAGGGCCGGAAAGAGTTGTGAGAGAAGATAGTGGGCTAGACCGAAGGGAAACGGCTCGGGCGAGAGATCGGTGCCGAGAGGATGATAGATGAGCGGTGAAGAAAAGGGACTGACGCCCATGCGCAGCGCTTGACCCGTCCACCAGACAACCCAATAGATAGCATAGGCATCTCCGCCCCGCCCGGATAACTGCTGGTCGAGTCCGGTTACCAACGGCCAGGTGAATAGCATGGCCAGTGTCCCATACCCCAGCCAGACCGCTCCCTCGCGGAGGAGATTGGACTTCAAACGAAACCCACCGGAGACCATTGGCAATAAGCCCGCATCACATACTGTCCAATTCGCGCCGGAATCTGCCGGCATCCTCAAATCGCCGGTAAACCGACGCAAAGCGTATATAAGCCACCTCGTCGATTTCCTTCAATCGGGCCATCACCATTTCGCCGATCTCGCTGGAGGGCATTTCAGTGCCCCCCCGGTCATGGCACCGATCCTCGATCTCCCTGACCAATTCAACGATCTTCTCCCGGGGAACGGGTCGCTTGGCGAGCGCGATAGCAATACCCCGTTGCAATTTTGCCCGGTCGAACGGTTCCCGGCGGCCGTCCTGTTTGACTACCATCAACGAGACGGCTTCTATGAATTCATAAGTGGTAAACCGCCGTCCGCAGGAGAGGCATTCGCGGCGACGGCGCACCTCGGCCCCCTCCTTTAGGGTCCGGGAATCGACGACCCGATCGTCGGGGTGATGGCAAAAAGGACAAAGCATTAGGCGCGACCCGTCTGCTGGCGCTGAGTTATAAGATGCTCCCGTCTGTTATATGCCGGTGGGACGCCCTCGTCCCCTCGGACCGGGCTGACGGACGCATTCGTCCGTTAGCCACTGTCAAGCGTCTATAAGATAGCCTCCAATCCTCGAGGAGGGCAATCGAAGTGTCATTCTATTTGCTGCCTCCATTAAAGGCATTATAGCCCCCCCCACTGCGATGTCTTGCTAAGATACTCCCCAATCCCTAACTTGTATCCATCTCCGCCGGCGGTCATTGCATTCTAAAAGTCCGGTGCAGTTTTAACATTCATTGACTCAAGGGAGTTCCCGTGAGCAGCGCGGCACTATCTCTCCAAATGAAGGCATCCGATTCCTCCGACGAGTTCGACTTTTACTTTCAAACCTTCTACAATGCCCGCCGACCGGTTTTGATGTCCCAGCACAAAGGCTGGAAACCGGCTACCGACGTCTATGAAACCGACGACGAAGTCGTCATCGTCGTCGATATTGCCAGTATCAGCACCAGCGATATTCGTTTGACCCTTCAAGGCCAGGTGCTGACCTTGCGCGGTCTGCGCCGGGAACTCCCGGTCGATGAGAAACGGCACTATCACAATATGGAGATCGACTTCGGGCCGTTTGAACGGCGCATCGACCTGCCGGCGCGGGTCGATCCCGACCGCTCGGTAAAGCGCTACCTGCAGGGCTTCCTTGAGGTCCGTCTGCCCAAACTCGACTTGCTTCAGATCGAACGTCGCGACCTCGAGATCGACCTGTGAATCAGAAGCCCTCCAAATCTCGCAGCGAGAATAGCGAGCCGGTCATTCCGACCATCCTGTCGCTCTTCGTCACCGACGAACTGGTGCTTTTCCCCGGCGTCATCACACCGGTTATCGTCAAGGATGACGAGCAGATCCGTTTAATCGGCGAGGTCCTCAACTCGCCGAGCAAGGTCGTCGCCGTCGCCTTGCGCCGGACGGATGACGAGCCGGATTCTTCGACCGAGGAACTCTACGAGATCGGCACCGCCTCGGCGATCATCAAGATGCTGCGCATTCCGGACGGGACGCTTCGCCTTTTGATGCAAGGTCAGTCCCGCATTAGACTGAACGCCTATCTTCCCGGCGACAACGGCTTCGCCCGCGTATCGGTTTCGCAGATCGAATCGAAGCCGTCCGAGGGCCTGCGCTCCGAAGCGCTGATGCGCCAGGTGCGGGACGCCTTCTCAGAGGTGATCGATGCTGCGCCCTACCTGCCCTACGAAATGAAAGTGGCGTTGATCAATATTTCCGACGCCGGGGCCATGTGCGACTTCATCGCCGCCAACCTCAACATCCGCCCTGACGAGCGGCAGGAAGTTCTCGCCTCAATCGACGTCGATGTGCGCTTGAAGATCGTCTCCAAGATGGTCGATCGGGAATTGAAACTGCTGAAATTGGGCAGCAAGATACAAAGCGAAGTCTCAGGCCAAATCGAAAAGAGTCAGAAGGACTACTTTCTGCGCGAGCAACTCAAGGCAATCAAGCGGGAGTTGGGCGAAGAGGAAGAAGGCGCTGAACTTCGCGAGTTGAGGGAGCGGATAGCCCACCTCGACGCGCCGGATCCGGTCATCGAAACAGCCCGGCGCGAGATCGAGCGGCTCGGTAATATGAACCCCGCGTCGGCGGAATGGACGGTAGCGCGCACCTATATCGACTGGCTCCTCGACCTGCCCTGGCGGGTTCGAACCGCGGACAACATCGACATCCCTGAAGCGCGCAAGATACTCGACCGCGAACACTATGGCCTCGACGACGTCAAGGAGCGCATTCTCGAATACCTCGCAGTGAAGAAACTGCGCGGTGAAGGCCGGGGCTCGATTCTCTGTTTCGTCGGCCCGCCCGGCGTCGGCAAGACCTCCATCGGCAAATCGATCGCCGAAGCGATGGGCCGCAAGTTCGTCCGTATATCGCTCGGCGGACTGCGCGACGAAGCCGAGATACGCGGCCATAGGAGGACCTACATCGGAGCGCTGCCCGGACGCGTGATCCAGAACCTGAAGCGGGCCGGCACTAACAACCCGGTCTTTATGCTCGACGAGATCGACAAACTCGGCACCGACTTCCGCGGCGATCCGGCTTCGGCGATGCTCGAAGTGCTCGATCCGGAGCAGAATTTCGCCTTTCAGGACAACTACCTCGAACTCGACTTCGACCTCTCACAGGTGATGTTCATAACTACTGCGAACTACCTTGAGACGATCCCGCCGCCGCTGCGCGACCGGATGGAAGTGATCAAACTGCCGGGCTACATCACACCCGAAAAAGTGCGCATCGCGCGGAGATACCTCGTGCCGCGGCAGTTGAAGGAGAACGGTATCGGGGCGGATCGGGTGCGATTCACTGAAAAAGCGCTCGAGACAATCGTCGTCTATTACACCCGCGAAGCCGGCGTTCGGACGCTTGAGCGGACTATTGGACGCGTCTGCCGCAAGGTTGCGGTCAAGGTCGCCGAAGACTCGACAATTCGCAGGTGCAACATCACCACCCGGAACCTGGAAAAATACCTCGGCCCGGCGCGGGTCATGCCCGATTTGATGGGCCGGAACCCCCGCGTCGGGGTCGTTACCGGCCTCGCCTGGACGCCGGTCGGAGGAGTGATGCTCCAGATCGAGGCTCTTGCCATGCCGGGCGAAGGCCGGATGCGCATCACCGGGCAACTCGGCGACGTAATGAAGGAGTCGGCGGAGATCGCGATGTCCTATCTCCGGTCGCGGGCAGCGCATCTGAAGATCCCGCAGGATTACTTCAAGCAACACGACATCCACATCCACATCCCGGAGGGTGCGACGCCGAAAGACGGACCGTCGGCGGGGGTGACAATAACCGCTGCACTTGCTTCACTCTTCACCGGACGCCCGGCATGGCACAATATCGCCATGACGGGTGAAATCACCCTGCTTGGCGAAGTCCTCCCGATCGGCGGCTTGCGGGAGAAGTCGGTCGCGGCTGCGCGAGGGCATATGCAGGCCGTCATCTGCCCCACTGGAAACCGCGCCGATCTGGCCGAAATTCCCGACATCGTTAAAGACAAGATCGAATACCGCTTCGTCGATCACCTCGACGAGGTGTTAAAGATGATCCTCGTCCCGCCATCGAAAAAGAAGTCGGTGCAGCCGACGCTCGAACGTCGCAGCGGCGAGCGGCGCAAGAAGTCGTAACCCTGATGCGATGATGATGATCATCGTGCCGTCGGGTGTCCCCACCCGACGGCGTGTGTCAGGTGAAGACACCTGACACCACAACAACCCTGATGCGATGATGTTGATCATCGTGCCGTCGGGTGTCCCCACCCGACGGCGTGTGTCAGGTGAAGACACCTGACACCACAACAACCCTGATGCGATGATGTTGATCATCGTGCCATTGGGTGTCCCCACCCGACTGCATGTGTCAGGTGAAGACACCTGACACCACAACAACACTGATGCCGATGATGATGATCATCGTGCCGTCTGGTGTCCCCACCCGACGGCATGTGTCAGGTGAAGACACCTGACACCACAACAACACTGATGCCGATGATGATGATCATCGTGCCGTCGGGTGTCCCCACCCGACGGCGTGTGTCAGGTGAAGACACCTGACACCACAACAACACTGATGCCGATGATGATGATCATCGTGCCGTCTGGTGTCCCCACCCGACGGCATGTGTCAGGTGAAGACACCTGTCACCACAACAACCCTGATGCCGATGATGATGATGAAGGCTTTTCACTTGACACTTGATACTTGATACTTGACACTTTACACCTAACCCTACCCGGCCCCGAGTTTCTGATCTACGCTTTTGTCGCGCTGCTGACCGTTGGCTTTCCCGCCTACTACATCCTCCGCGACCGCCGCAAGAGCGCCGCTGCAACTGCAATGATGGCCAAAGCCGCCTTGCGTGGCTTGGACGAGCCGGCATCGCTCCATCCGACCATCGACCCCGACAGTTGCATCGGCACCGGAGCCTGTGTTAAAGCCTGCCCGGAAGAGCGCGTGATCGGTCTGATCGAGGGCAAGGCAGCGCTCATCAATCCATCACGCTGCATCGGGCACGGTCTATGTGCGGCAGCCTGTCCGGTAAGCGCGATAAGCCTCGTCTTTGGCACCGCAAAGCGCGGAGTCGATATACCGCACGTCAGCGGCACCTTCGAATCGAATATCCCGGGCATCTACATTGCAGGTGAATTGGGCGGAATGGGACTCATTAGAAACGCGGTTACACAAGGCCGTCAGGCGGTGGAGAACATTGTGCGCAGTCTGGGGGGCAAGGATGATGATGATAATGATGATGATGTATACGATCTGGCGATTGTCGGAGCCGGTCCAGCCGGAATAGGCGGCGCGTTGGCAGCGAGGAAAGCCGGCCTCAAGTTCATCATCTTCGATCAGGACGACTTCGGCGGGACGATCCTTACCTACCCGCGGCGCAAGTTGGTGTTGACCGCACCGATCGAACTTCCCTTACATGGCAAAGTGAGTCCGGGCGAGATCAGCAAGGAAGCGCTGCTTGAACTGCTTCTCAAGGTCTGCAGCAACGCCGGGCTGGCGGTTCGGTCGGGTGAAAAAATCGAGAGCATCACATCATCATCATCATCATTGGACGGCATCTTTAATCTGACCGCCAGGTCAGGGGAGCACCGTGCCCGTCGGGTACTCCTTGCCACCGGACGCCGGGGCAGCCCGCGCAAGCTGGGCGTTCCGGGCGAAGGGTCGGGCAAGGTTGCCTATCGCCTCACCGACCCTGAGAAGTTCCACCATCTCCGCATCCTCGTCGTCGGGGGAGGCGACAGCGCCGTCGAGTCAGCCGTCTCACTTTCCGAGCAACCCGGTAACACCGTCCATATCTCCTACCGGCAGGAGGAATTCTACCGTATCAAGGAGGGCAACCGCGAACGGATCAAGCGAGCCCTGCGCGAAAACCGCGTCGTGCCGCTTTTCCTAAGTGAAGTGAAGCAGATCGAAGCCGACACGGTGCAACTCGAACAGCAAGGCAAGCCGGTCATCCTGCCCAACGATCAGGTCTTCGTCTTTGCCGGGGGCGAACTACCGGCGGAGTTCCTGCAGCGGATCGGCATCCAGTTCACCCGAAAGTTCGGTCAGAAATGATGATGATGATGATAATGATGATAATGATGATGATAGTGCCGCCCGCCGTTGCGCAGATTTCGCCCGGAAAGTTGTCCCGCTACCACGCCGCTCAGGAAGGTCTCACCAACTGCACCAAGTGCCACGAATTGGGGCGGGAGGTGTCAAACGCCAGGTGCCTTGCCTGCCACACTACCGTCGCCCGCCGCCGCGAAGCGAAACAAGGCTTGCACGGTCAGCCGGAGACGTTCGCCCGCAAATGCAAGGATTGCCACTTCGAGCATCACGGCGAAAACTTCGAGATCGTCCACTGGGAGGAGGGCGGCAAAGACCGCTTCGACCATGCCCGAACCGGCTGGCCGCTCGAAGGCGCGCATCGCCCCGGCGCCGGAAGAATCGTCGCCTGCAAAGACTGCCACCGGGAATCGCTTATTCAAGCCGGGTCCATCTCATTGGATTCGACCGTCCGCATCGGAAGGACGTTCCTCGGTCTGGGACAGGATTGCATAGACTGCCACCAGGACGAGCACCGCGGCAATTTAGGTGAAGAGTGCCTTGCCTGCCATACGCTGGAGTCATGGCAGCCGGCAACCAAATTTGTTCACGACCGAAGCCGTTATTCCCTGACCGGCAAGCACCGGCAGGTCGAATGCGCGAAGTGCCATACTCCCTACTCGGATGCTGCCGCTGAAACGCCAACCGGTGGTCCGTTGCCGCGCCGGAGCAAGAATCCCGTGCGACGCTATCGCGGACTGGAATACGCCAACTGCGCGTCGTGTCACGCCGATCCGCACCTCGGTCGGCTGGGCGGAGATTGCAAGCACTGCCATAACACCGACGACTTCCGACAGGTCGCCGCCGGCCGGTTCGATCACGACCGGACAGCCTTTCCGCTTACCGGGAAGCACAAGGTGGCGGAGTGTGCGTCGTGCCACACCAGCGACCGGGCAAGTGGAACGAGGATAGAAGCAGACCGGAGGCAGCCTCTTCAGGCAGCCGGGTGCGCTGCCTGCCATCGCGACTTTCACCAGGGGCAGTTCGCAACCCGGCCTGACGGAGGTCGCTGCGAATCTTGCCATACAACCGACGGATTCAGCCCCTCGACGTATCGACTCGAACAACATCAAGGCTCCCGCTTCCCTCTAACCGGCGCTCATCTTGCGACGCCATGCTTAAAATGCCACCGTATCGATAACGAGAGGCAAGCGGCGCAGGGCAAACTTATGACCTTTCGGATTGAGCCATCGAACTGCGTTGCCTGCCACCCGGACCCCCATCGCAGCGAAGTCGATCGTTTTCTGGCAAAGGCGGGCTGCGAGAAGTGTCACACGACTGAGCACTGGCGCGTCGCGGCAGACCGGTTCGACCATGATATTGAAACCAAATTCCCGCTTTCGGGAAGACACCGGACAGCTGCCTGTCGCAAATGCCATGAGATAGATAATGGTGGAAGCCGAGTGTTGACCCTGAAATCGCTCCAAACGGGCTGTCAGTCGTGCCACATGGATGTCCATCGCGGTCAGTTTGCTCCAACCGAAGACGCGGTTGTGGATTGCAGCCGGTGCCACCTGCCGGACGGTTGGAAAGTGCTCACCTTCGATCACAACCGGCAGAGCCGGTTCACCCTCGCCGGTGCACATTCCCTGGTCGCCTGTAAATCCTGTCATAAGCCCGATCCAATAGATTCCATTGTTCGTTATAAGCCGCTCCCCATCCGATGCGAGGAGTGTCATAAGTCTTAAGGCTTAAGGCTTAAGGATTTAGGATTGGATTCAATAATGAATGCGCACTGGTTAAAGCACTGCCGACTTCTGCCGATTCTCATTTGCTTTCTGCCCGCTTCATTGGCACAGGCGCAGTCGAATCCGCATGGGGAGCTCTCTATCTCTTGCAAGGAGTGCCATACAGTCGAGGGCTGGCAGGCAGCAGATTCAGTCCGCCTCTTCGACCATAGCGGCACGGCCTTTCCCCTTGAAGGCCGGCACCGGACAACGTCCTGTCGCGAATGTCACCGCAACTTACGCTTTGCCGGGACGCCTTCCGCATGCCGCGCCTGCCACGTAGATGTTCACAGCGGGCAATTCGGGCCGACCTGCGTGGTCTGCCATTCGCCGCAGACTTGGGAAGCCGCTCCCGATATGGCTTTTCGGCACGAACTGACGCGGTTCCCGCTAACCGGCATTCATCGGGGGCTGGATTGCCGCAGTTGCCATAGCGGGGGCGTTTTCGCTGGACTTTCAGCAAAGTGCTTCTCCTGCCATATCAAGGACTACGAGCGCACTCGCAGTCCCGATCACCGGGCGGCAGGCTTCAGCACTGACTGCTCCCAGTGCCACTCCCCGGTCGGGGCGCCGGGACGTAGTTCGTGGGGTGGAGCGGCGTTTGTCCATCCGACATCGTTTCCGCTGGTAGGCGGACATCAGGCGGTCGAGTGCGCAACATGCCACCAGTCCGGCTATCGGGGCCTTTCGTCCGATTGCCAGACCTGCCACACTGCCGACTATGATCGGACCTTGAATCCCGACCACCGGCAGGGCCGGTTCAGCCATGATTGCGCATCCTGCCATACTATTCAAGGCTGGCGCCCGGCACGGTATGACCACGATCTCTCCCGATTCCCGCTCACCGGAAGTCATCGCTCGGCGGCCTGTGCCGCCTGCCATCAGGAAGGCCGGTTCACGGGAACTCCGACGGCGTGCCTTTCCTGCCATAATGGGGACTTCGCCCGCGCCGACGACCCCGATCATGTCCGGGGGCAGTTCGATTCGAACTGTGCTCTTTGTCATTCGACCGATGATTGGAAGCCTGCGACTTTCGATCACGCCTTAAGCCGCTTCCCCCTGACCGGAGCGCACCGCCGGACGGAGTGCGCGGAGTGCCATACCGGAGGCGTCTGGCAGGGGACGCCGCAGGATTGTTACTCCTGCCACCGCAGTGACTATGAGCGCTCGGCCGACCCCGACCATCGGCGGCTAAACTATAGCCTTGACTGCACCGATTGCCACACCACTGACGACTGGGACGTTCGACGGATCGACCACGACCGGACTCCCTTCCCCCTGACCGGAAAGCACCGGCTGGCTGAATGCGCCGAATGTCATACCGGAGGACGTTACACCGGCACAACGGCTGAGTGCGGGGTCTGCCACCGGGACGACTTCGAAGGCGCCCGTCAGCCCGATCACTCGAGCGGACGGTTCAGTTCGTCATGCCAAACCTGTCACACCACTGAAGGCTGGCGCCCGGCTTCCTTTGACCACGCGCTTGCGAGGTTCCTGCTGTCGGGGGCTCACCGGCGGACGGAGTGTGCGCTTTGCCATGCCGGAGGCATCTACACCGGGACACCGGCTGAGTGTTATGCCTGCCACCGGGACGACTTCGAAGGCGCCCGTCAGCCCGATCACTCGAGCGGGCGGTTCAGTTCATCGTGCCAGACTTGCCATTCCTCCGAAGGCTGGCGCCCGGCGACCTTCGACCATGCGCTCGCGAGGTTCCCGCTGGCGGGGGCTCACCGGCGGACGGAGTGTGCGTCCTGCCATGTCGGTGGCATCTACACCGGTACGCCACTGGAGTGTTATGTCTGCCACCGTGACGACTTCGAAGGCGTCGCCGACCCTGGGCATCAAGCCGGCAATTTCGACCGTGTATGCACTACCTGCCATTCGCTGGAGGGCTGGCGACCGGCAGCATTCGACCATACCGGCACCGACTTCAGACTGACCGGTGCGCACCGGAACCTCGACTGTAATCGATGCCACCAGAATCGCTTCACCGGAACCGGAGCGGCTTGCCGCGATTGCCATCTGGACGACTATGCAAGGACGCTAAACCCGGAACACTACCAAGCCGCGTTTCCCGACAACTGCATGCTCTGCCATCAAACCAACCGGTGGCGTCCGGCGGCGTTCGATCACAGCCGCGCGCGTTTCATACTAACCGGCGGGCATAGGTCGGTCAGTTGTGTCGTCTGCCATTCCGGGGGGCGTTACACCGGGACACCGGTTGAGTGCTATGCCTGTCACCGGGACGACTTTGAAGGTGTTTCCGATCCCGACCATCGGAATGGGAACTATGACCACACCTGCACGGTTTGCCATACGACCGAGGGCTGGACTCCGGCGACCTTCGACCACTCGCGGGCGCGGTTCATTCTTACTGGAGCGCACTTGCGAACCGACTGTGCGGAGTGCCATACTGGAGGGCGCTATTCCGGGACACCGGTTGAGTGTTATGCCTGCCACCGGGACGACTTTGAAGGTGTTTCCGATCCCGACCATCGGAGTGGGAACTATGACCACACCTGCACGGTTTGCCATACGACGGAGGGCTGGACACCGGCTCTCTTCGACCACTCGGCTACCCGGTTTCCACTCACCGGTGCGCACCGGATTGCCGGCTGCGCGGAGTGTCATATCGGGGGGAGATATACCGGAACTCCTTTCGACTGCTTTTTCTGCCACCGGGACGACTACGAAAACGCCCGCAACCCCAATCATCAAGCCGCCGGATTCCCCCAAGCCTGCGCTTCGTGCCATTCGACGGCAGCCTGGGATCCGGCTAATTTCAACCACGATGCACAGTGGTTCCCGATCTATACAGGGCGCCATCGAGGAGAATGGGACGGCGTATGCTCATCCTGTCACACCAATCCCAACGATTTCCGGATCTTCACCTGCATCGACTGCCACGAGCATCGTCGCGATGCCATGGACCGGGAGCATCGCGAAGAACCGCGCTATGAGTATAACAGCGCGGCATGCTACCGGTGTCATCCGCGCGGTGAAGCGCTTCTAATGCGTCCCAAAGGCGACGCCGGGCGTCGGCTGCATGAGGCGCGATAGATGGGACGAGGCTCGACCTTGGCACTTCTCGTCGTCTTCACCGTGGGACTTCACACCCTCCTGGCGAGGGCACAGGTTACCGCACAGGTGGCCTATGTTGCATCGGAAACGATCTATCTTGACCGGGGATCGGGCGACGGCTTGATGACGGGGGACAGCGCTCTAATCGTCCGCAACGATAGCGTCGTCGCCCGACTGGTCGTGACCTATCTTGCCGGACGAACGGCAGCCTGCCGGGTGGTAGGCATTGGGAGTCCGCAGGCGGGTGATCGAGTGGCAATCTATCCGACCGCACCACGACCGGTCATCGATGGTGGTGAAGATTCACGGCCCAGACGGGATACGCTCAAGGCACCGCAGCGGGCTGTTGTTGAGCCTTCTGCGGCAGCCAAAGGTCGCCCTGTCCCGAGCCATCTGCGGATGCGCGCGGGTTACCGGTTCTATGTTCAGAACCCTTCCGGCTCGGGCGGATACGAATACCGGCAGTCGTCGCTGATGTTGAATGGATCCCTTGAACGCGCCCTGGGAAGCCCGTGGAGCGCCTATTGGAGGCTGCGGGCAGGGTCTGCCCTGCGAACCGGGCGGCCCGGTCGGCGCGAAATGCGGCTTTATGAAGCGCGCTTAAGTTGGCGTGACGCAGCCAAACCTTTTAAACTCGAGTTAGGGAGGCTTATTCCATCGCGAGCCGGGGGAGTTGGCTGGGTCGATGGCGCGGAAATAGGGTATCGGTTATCCGGAAACGCCGTCACCATGGGCGCTTTCGCTGGATTC
>VGIQ01000023.1 GCA_016867835.1 Calditrichota bacterium
ACGTAGAGATCAAGGTGGACTTGATTTCGCCGATTGCGCTTGAGGAGCAGGTTCGTTTTGCGATCCGCGAGGGCGGCCGCACGGTCGGCGCCGGTATGGTCACCAAGGTGACCGCGTAGAGATTCCAGGCCGGTTTCTAACGATCTTTGAATCGGTAGGAACCGGCCTTCTCATATAGATACGCTCACTCCTTTTTGACTTTGCCGGTCGAGTAATCCCCGGCAGGTCAACTGCGAGATCGCAATGCATCTCTTCGCTTGGGCGTTCATCGGATTCATTGGTCTGGCCTTCCTGATTGCCGGCCGGTCACCGTTCCCGGTCTTCTTCGGTCGGAGCGGAGGGAAGTCCTGGCCGGATCCTGCATCATTGTGGTTGAGGTTGGTGGGGTTCTGTTTCACGGTTGCTGCCGCGTTGCCGGTCATTATGGCCGATCGGATCGGTCACGCGATTTGGATCAGCGTCCAACTGATCTCTGCAGGAATCGTCATTCTGCTCATCGGTATGCTGCGCGGAGCCTCACGCCGCGCTTCTTAAGTCACTTCGCATCAAGGTTCAAAGGGCAATGCCCGGTCAGACCATACGCATCAAATTGAAGGCTTACGATCACACGCTGATCGACAAGTCCACCGAAAAGATCATCCGCACGGCGCGGGCAACCGGAGCCGCTATTTCGGGCCCGGTGCCACTGCCGACTCGTAAGCGCGTCTATACGCTCCTGCGCAGCCCGCACGTCGACAAGAAGTCGCGCGAGCAGTTCGAGACGCGCATCCACAAGCGGTTGATCGGTATCCTGAACTCCTCGCCCCGCACCGTTGATGCGCTTATGCGCCTCGAACTGCCCGGCGGCGTCGACATCGAGATCAAGACATGATTGGATTACCCGGAAAAAAGCGAGGGATGACCGCCCTCTTCGATAAAGGTCGTTACACCCCGGTGACGGTGATCGAAATCGGTCCCTGCCCGGTAGTTCAGGTAAAAACGCCCGAGCGCGACGGCTACTCTTCGCTCCAGGTCGGATTCGGCACCCGCAAAGCATCACACACTCCCCGATCACTTGTCGGGCAAGCCGCGAAAGCCGGGCTACCGCCGCAATCCCATCTGCAGGAACTGCGCGACTTCCCCGGTGAACATAAGCCTGGCGATGTGATCAAGGCACAGGATATCTTTCAGGTAGGCGATACGGTCGATGTGATTGGCACATCGAAGGGACGGGGGTTCGCCGGAGTCATCAAACGGCATCACTTCGGGCGTCCTAACCAATCCCATGGGACGCACGAGACCTTTCGCGGCCCCGGTTCTATCGGGTCGCACTCCTATCCGGCGCGCACCTGGCCCGGTCAAAAGATGGCCGGTCGCTTGGGCGGTAGCCGGGTGACCGTCAAGCATTTGAAGGTGATTCAGATCGACGCCGAGCGCGGGCTGTTGTTGGTCAAAGGAGCCGTGCCGGGCGCACCGGGCGGACTCGTGACTGTGCGCAAGTCGGCGAACCGGTAGTTGTTGGTAACGAAGACTATGGCAGAAATTACATCACAGACATCCGACGCCCCGCTTCGCCTGCCGGTGCGCCGCATCGACGGCTCGCAGACCGGTGAGACGGTCGAACTGAATCCGGCGCTCTTCGGCGTCGAGGAAAACGAGCACGTCGTCTATCTGGCAGTCAAGGCAGAACTTGCCAACAAGCGGCAGGGAACGCATGCCACCAAGACGCGAGGCCTTGTTTCCGGTGGCGGCAAGAAGCCGTGGAAGCAAAAGGGACGCGGCGCGGCGCGAGCCGGTTCGACGCGTTCGCCCGTCTGGTCGGGCGGAGGGACCACTTTCGGACCGCAGCCGCATTACTACCTCCAGCGCATACCGGCCAGGATGCGTCGTCTGGCGCGAAAGGTAGCGCTTTCATCCAAGGCTCGCGGGGGGCTGATAGACCTTGTCGAGGACTTCGACTTCGACGCCCCCAAGACCCAGCGCATTGCCGGAATACTTGCCGCTTTCGGAGCCGCCGACACATCGGCCCTCATCATGGTCGCCGGACACCGTCCGCATGTGGCGTTGTCAACGCGGAATATCCCGCGAGTCGAAGTGCGCGAGGCGCTCGGCGCATCGACCTACGACATCGTCCGGGCGAAGCGGATATTGATCAGCAAGTCGGCGCTCGACGCTCTCGTGGGAGGACTTTCCGGTGAGTAATCTCTTGACCGTCATTCGCAAGCCGCTGGTCACCGAAAAGGCACACAAGATCCAGGAGTCGCTGAACAAGTATCTCTTCGAAGTTGCGCCGGCGGCGGGCAAAATCGAGATCAAACGTGCTGTGGAAAGCCGGTTCAAGGTAAAAGTTGCCTCGGTACGGACGCTGAACGTTCCTGGCAAGGTAAAGCGGCTCGGTCGGTTCACCGGCCGCCGCCCGGACTGGAAGAAGGCGATCGTCACTCTGGCAAAGGGCGAAAAGATAGAGTTGTTTGAAGGGGCGTAGCAGATGCCAACTCTCACAATCACTTCTGATAAGCCGATGGTCGTGATACCGGTGGACGAGTATGAAGACCCGGTCGATAGGGCCGAGATATATTCGGATAAGAGTCTGCTTGATAGTATCGAAAAAGCCCGAAGAGAATTCGCCGAAGGCGAGACTAAGAACTAACAATACCTGAAGGAGATCGGTGAGGATTGAATTATCCGGCGAGGCGGAGAAGCAATTGTTTGTGGTGTCTGGTGTCTTCACCTGACGCATGCCGCCGGGTGAGGACACCCGACGGCACGATGAAAGATTGGATTGTTTATAGTGTCAGGTGTCTTCACCTGACAGACGCCGCCGGGTGGGGACACCCGTCGGCACGATGAAAGACTGGATTCCCGTCTTCACGGGCCGGAACGGGGCAAGCCCGATAGGGCGCAGCCAATGACAAGGTATCTATGCCTGTAAAACAACATAAACCCTACACCCACGCGTCGCGGTTCACGACGACGCTCGACCGCTCGGACCTGACCAGGAAGCCCGCCGAAAAACGGCTCCTGGCGGTCTCAAATTCCAAAGGCGGTCGCAACAACCTCGGCCGTAAGACCGTCTGGTCCCGCGGCGGCGGACATAAGCGGCAACTGCGGCTGGTCGATTTCAAGCGTGACAAATCCGGCATCCCGGCTACCGTCAAAGCGATCGAATACGACCCAAACCGCACCGCCAACATCGCCCTGCTCTTCTATGCCGATGGCGAAAAGCGCTACATCATAGCACCCCTCGGCTTGAAGATCGGCGACCGGATCGCCTCCGGCAGCGGGCTCGAGATTCAACCTGGCAACGCGATGCCACTGGCCGAAGTGCCGCTCGGGACGTTTGTGCATAATATCGAACTGCGTCCCGGCAAGGGTGGACAGGTCGCCCGTGGCGCCGGCGCCGGAGCCCAGATGATGGCCAAGGACGGCGACTATGTGCTCCTCCGCATGCCTTCCGGTGAAGTGCGCAAGTTCCGCTTCGACTGCATGGCCACCGTCGGGCAGGTCGGCAACCTTGACCGCGAGCAGGTCTCGCTCGGCAAAGCCGGGCGCGCGAGGTGGCTCGGGCAGCGTCCCCATACCCGCGGCGTCGCCAAGAACCCCGTCGATCACCCTATGGGCGGCGGCGAAGGCAAAGCCTCCGGCGGTCGGCATCCCTGCACCCCCTGGGGCAAGCCTACCAAAGGCTACAAGACGCGCAAGCCGAAGTCGTCCGACCGGCTGATTGTCGAGCGCAGGAAGAAGGGCTAAGACATTTTAGATTTTGGATTTGTAATTTTGGAGTGGCGGTGTCGTGCTGCTTCAATCCGAAATCCGAAATCCAAAATCCAAACTTAAGACTATGGCACGATCTCTAAAGAAAGGCCCCTACATCGACCAGAAACTTCACGCGAAGGTCGAGGACCTAAACAAGGCGGGGCAAAAAAAGGTGGTCAAGACTTGGGCGCGACGCTCGATGATCCCGCCTAACTTCGTAGGGCACACGCTCGCCGTCCACAACGGCAAGAAGTTCCTGCCCGTCTTCATCACCGAAAATATGGTGGGGCATAAGTTGGGCGAGTTCTCACCGACTCGCACCTTCCGCGCTCACGGCGGCAAGAAAACCGACAAGGCGACCAAAGTCAAGTAATGGCAGACGAAACCGCAGTTACTCCCCGGCCGCTCGAAGGCCGCGCTCACGCCAAGTGGGTCCGGATGACCGCCCGTAAGGTGCGCCTGGTCGCCAATCTGGTGCGGGGCCGCAGCGTCAGTGATGCAGTCAGCATCCTGCAGTATTCGCTCCGGCGCGCCTCGACTCCGGTCGAAAAGGCGGTCCGCTCGGCGATGGCCAATCTGCACCAGTCGGATGCCGGAGCCAAACTCGACCCGTCCGAGGTGATAGTCCAGACGATCTTCGTCAACGAGGGCCCGGTCGGTCGAAGGTTCATGCCCCGCGCCCACGGCCGCGCTTACCGGGTGATGAAGAAGACCGCACACCTGACCGTCGTCGTCGCTCCGGGCAAGGCTATGCAGAGCGCTGTGCTTGGCACTTCGACTAAGCGGAAGGCTGCCCGCAAGAGCGCGAAGCCTGCAGTCAAGCCTGCTGCAGCCAAGGAGCAATCCAAGCCCCCGGAACCGGAAGCCGCCGCGGCTCCGGCTGAAGAGCAAGCCTAATTCACGCACGCACCAACAGGACTTAAGTGGGACAGAAGACCAATCCCGTCGGCCTTAGGCTCGGCATCAACAAGACCTGGGGCTCGATCTGGTTCGACGAGCGAAAGTTCGCCGACAAACTGGCGGAAGACACCTTCTTACGCAACTACCTCACCAAGCGGCTGCAGAACGCCGGCATCGCCCGCATCGATATCGAGCGGAGCCTCAAACTGCTGACCATCAACATCCACACCGCTCGCCCCGGAGTGGTGATCGGTCGCAAAGGCGCCGATGTCGATAAGTTGCGCGATGAGATGAAGAAACTGACCGGCAAGGACGTTCAAGTCAACATCCTCGAAATCAAGCGGCCCGAACTCGAGGCGGCTCTTGTCGGCGAGTCAATTGCCAAGCAACTGGAAGGTCGCGCCTCGTTCCGCCGGGCGATGAAGCGGGCGCTTCAGTCGAGCCGCCGCATGGGAGCCGAAGGCGTCAAGATCGTATGCAGCGGCCGGCTCGGCGGAGCCGAGATGTCCCGCACCGAAAGTTACAAGGAAGGCCGCATCCCGCTCCATACCTTGCGCGCCGACATCGACTATGCCCTTAAGGTTAGTTACACCAACGTCGGCACCGTCGGAGTCAAAGTCTGGATCTGCAAGGGAGAAATCCTCGGCAAACGCGCCGAGCGGGAGTAAAGGGATACGAAGGCAGAGTCAGAATTGCACTGACAGAAGTTAGGGGTTGAAAGGAAGGGGTTCCGGCCTTCTCCGGGACGACGCCCGCAAGAATAACATCAACTATGCTCGCACCTAAGAAAGTAAAGTTTCGCCGGGTTCACCGCGGCAACCGACGGGGCCTCGCCTATCGCGGCTCGGACGTTACATTCGGGGAGTTCGGCTTGAAGGCAATGGAGCCGGCCTGGATCACATCCCGACAGATCGAAGCCGCCCGTATTGCCATCACCCGCCACGTCAAGCGCGGCGGCAAAGTCTTCATACGCATCTTCCCCGACAAGCCGATCACCAAGAAGCCGGCTGAAACCCGAATGGGGAAGGGCAAAGGCGCGCCTGAATACTGGGTAGCCGTCGTCAAGCCGGGCCGCATTCTCTTCGAATTGGAAGGTGTGACCGAGGAACTGGCGCGCCAGGCGATGCGATTGGCAGCCAATAAACTGCCCATCCCGTGCCGGTTCGTGAGTCGAGGGGAGGTTGCTTAAACGATGCGTATCAAAGAAATCCGTGATCTGACCGCCGGCGACCTTGCGGCGAAGATCGCCGAGAAGCGGGAAGAACTGGCGAATCTGAAGTTCCAGCATTCTCTCAAACAGCTGAACAATTCTGCCCAGGTCCGTCTCGTCCGCCGCGAATTGGCGAAGATGTTGACCATTCAAAAAGAAGAGACCGGCGGCATTCGTATCGCTCGCGAAGCCAGAGCTGAAGCGAGGCGGAGTTCATAATGGAACGACCCAAGATCCATAAGAAGGTGCAGCAGGGCATCGTCACCTCGGACAAGATGCAAAAAACAATCGCTGTCAAGGTCGAGCGCCGCCTGCCGCACCCCGTTTACGGCAAATATTACACTCGCTCGAAGAAGTTCCTGGCGCACGACCCGGAAGGGACGGCTCACGAGGGTGATAAGGTCCGAATCATTGAGTGCCGGCCACTCTCGGCGCGCAAGCGGTGGCGCCTCCTCGAAGTGGTGGAAAGGAAGGCGTAACTACCCGTGATCCAGGAATATACGGTCATGACCGTCGCCGATAACACCGGAGCCCGCAAAGCGCGCTGCTTCCGGGTCCTCGGCGGCACCCGGCGGAAGTATGCCTCGGTCGGCGACGTCATCGTCGTCTCGATTCGGAGCGCGACGCCTAACTCGAAGATTAAGAAGGGCTCGGTCTCGAAAGCGGTCGTCGTTCGCGTCAAGAAGGAAGTCCGCCGCCGCGACGGCTCCTACATTCGGTTCGATGAGAACGCCTGCGTCCTCCTCGACGACAAACTCGAGATGATCGGCAACCGCATCTTCGGGCCGGTCGCCCGCGAACTACGCGACAAGCGGTATATGAAGATCGTCTCGCTCGCGCCGGAGGTACTCTAACATGCCAATCAGTTCCTTGAGGTAGGCAGATGCTTAAGGAGTATTCCCCCTTTACTCCCGGCATACCGGTTCCAATAGAGTTCTTCACAGGTCGAACAGCAGAACTTGAACACATTCTCGGGTCGGTGAATCGCTGCATTGCAAGGAAGAACATCGAGAGAATCTTTGTTCTTGGGGAGAGAGGCATTGGCAAGAGTTCTCTTTGCTCCATGGCACGAATTATTGCCGAGAATCAGAAGGAGGTTTTAGGTGTTCATGTATATCTTGGCGGAACTTCGACTTTGGAGGAAATGGCAAGGAAGATCTTTGATCAACTGCTAAAGGATAGCATAGGAAAGACCTGGTTCTCAAAGATAAAGAACTTCCTTGGGTCTCATGTTCGAGAAGTTGGAGCATTTGGAGTAAGTCTTGAGTTCAACCCTAGCCCTGAGGAACTTGCGCATGCTGTTTCAAGTTTCATACCCGCACTATGTAATCTCTACAACGAGATTCAATCCGATCGTAAAGGTATTCTGATTATCCTTGATGATCTAAACGGTCTGGCAGGAAACGAGCAGTTTGCACAATGGCTTAAGAGCATTATTGATGAACTGGCAACGAGTTCTAATCTACCCATAACGATTATTCTTGTTGGGTTGCCTGAACGTAGACTGCAATTGCTTAAGGGGCAACCATCACTCGATCGCGTCTTCGATCCAGTTAACATTGATAAATTTAACCGCATTGAATCCGATGAGTTCTTTGTCAGGTCTTTTCAAAAGATTGATGTGCGAGTAGAGCAAGAAGCTTTGCAGCTTATGTATAGTTTTGCCGAAGGGTACCCAGCATTTATGCACGAAATTGGAGATGCGGTTCATTCTGTCGACGACGACAACATCATTAGTGAATGGGATGCTTGGATGGGAGTATATAGAGCTGCAGATCGAATCGGAGGGAAATACATCGAACCTACTGTTATGGAAGCACTCCGAAGTGAAACCTATAAATCTATTCTTGAAAGAATTTCGTCTGAAGAAGTGTCCTATCCTTTCCTTAGAAAGGACATCAGCAGAATTCTTCATCCTAGAGAATTGAAGGTATTCGACAATTTTCTTAATCGAATGGTCGAACTGGGTGCGATGAAGAAACGAGCAGGTGGAAGTCTGGGACGCTATGAATTCACGAGAGAATTATATCGACTTTACTTACGAATTAGATATAGAAAAGGATTATCTCATCTTACTGTGAGACCAAGAGAAGTCTAATGCCTGTTTTCAAACGCATTGAGAAGATCAAGGGCAACCGGCTACACGTTCGCAAGGGCGATACGGTGCTGGTCCTCTCCGGCAACGACGCCGGCAAGCGTGGGAAGGTCCTAAAGGTCTTTCCCGAGCGTAATAAGGTCGTGGTCGAAGGCGTCGCCTTTATGAAACGGCACTCCAAGCCGAATCCCAAGGCGCCGCAAGGCGGCATCATAGAACGCGAACATCCCATTCACGCTTCAAAGGTGATGGTGATCGATCCTAAGACAAACCAGCCAACCCGCATCGGCTACAAGGAACTGACCGTCGAAGGCCGGACCGTCCGGGTCCGGTTCTCCAAGAAATCGGGCGAGACTCTGGCAGGGTAATTGGGCACGATCCACTCGAGGTGGATCGGCTTCTATGCTAATCAACAATGGCAGACAAAGAACAGAAACCGAAGGCTCCCAAGGCCGAAGGCGGGGAGTCCAAAGCAAAGAGCAAGGGTAAGGAGACTGCGACCAAAGGCGACAGCGGCCGTGCCGCCGCACAGGCCGGTAAGGTCGCCGCAGCCCCTAAGGGCTACATCCCGCGCCTGAAGACGCTCTACAGGAAGCAGGTCGCGCCCGACCTCATCAAGCGCTTCCAGTTCGCCAATCCCATGCTGGCGCCGCGTCTGGAGAAGATCGTCCTTAACGTCGGAGTGGGACAGTTGCATGCCGACCAGAGATACTCCGAGTCGCTGCAGGAAGAACTACGCTTGATCGCCGGACAGAAGCCGGTATTAACCCGGGCGCGCAAGTCGATCTCAAACTTCAAACTGCGCGAAGGGATGGTCGTCGGCTGTCGGGTAACGCTCCGAGGTGACCGGATGTTCGAATTTCTCGACCGGCTCATCTCGACTGCGATCCCCCGTATCCGTGACTTTCGCGGCCTTTCGGACCGGTCGTTCGACGGGCGCGGAAACTATACCTTCGGCTTGAAAGAGCAGATCATCTTCCACGAGATCGACTACGACAAGGTGGTGAAGATCCACGGGATGGACATCACCATATCGACCACCGCCCGGACGGATGAGGAAGCGCTGGAGTTGCTGAAGGGCTTCGGCTTCCCATTCCGTCGCCGGGGAGAAGCAGCATAAGGGAAAGTCAGGGCGGTGGCGAAGGCTGCTGGCTGATGTCATTGTCTGTCTCCCGCGCCCGACCTTGCAACAGAGTATCGGATTATTTTCGCAATCGAATGGCCAAGAAATCAATGATCGCCAAGCAGCGGCGGACCCCCAAGTTCGCCGTGCGCTACTACAATCGCTGCCGGCGTTGCGGTCGTCCGCGCGCATATATGCGCAAGTTCGGCCTCTGCCGCATTTGCTTCCGCGAACTGGCGCTCTCGGGGATGATACCCGGCGTCACCAAGGCCTCATGGTAGGAAGGAAGCAACTATGACGATGACCGATCCTATCGCCGACTTCCTGACTCGCATCCGCAATGCCACTATGGCGCGGCACGCGATGGTCGATATCCCTGAATCGACGCTGAAGCGCGAACTCGCTCGCGCGCTCTTGCGAGAACGATACATCAACAAGATCGTCCGCATCCGCGACGGCAAGCAGGGCATCCTGCGCATCTACCTCAAGTATTCACCTGAGGGCAAGTGCGCCATCGATGGCCTCGAGCGCGTTTCACGCCCCGGGCGGCGGGTCTATTATGGCGTCAAGGAGATACCCCGGGTGTTGAACGGACTCGGCACTATGATCTTGACCACGCCGCGCGGAGTGCTAAGCGATCGCCAGGCCCGCAGCGAAGGCGTCGGCGGCGAACCGCTCTGCATTGTGTGGTAAACGGACGAATTCAGAACTCAGGATTTTTCATTAACTTATGTCACGTATCGGACGTCAACCGATCTCCCTTCCCGCCGGTGTCTCGCTCACCATTGATGGTCGAGCCGTCACCGTCAAGGGCAAGTTGGGAACGCTCTCGCGGGATCTTCCCGAGGGCATCGAACTGACCCTCAAAGGGAGTATTGCTTCAGTGCAGCGCAGCGATGAGAGCCGCAGCCAGCGCGCGCTACATGGCCTGACCAGATCGCTCATAGCCAACATGGTTAAGGGCGTCAGCGAAGGCTTCAAAAAGGATCTCGAAGTTGTCGGTGTCGGCTACCGTGCTGAACAGCGCGGTCAGGCGCTCCAACTCGCAGTCGGTTTTTCGCACCGGGTGTTGCTCTTTCCCCCGCCCGGAATCGCCATCAGCGTCGGCGCCGGCAACACCATCGCCGTAAGCGGCATCGACAAGGAACTGGTCGGCGAGGTCGCGGCCAAGATTCGCGCCGTTCGCCCGCCCGAGCCTTACAAGGGCAAGGGCATCAAGTATGCAGGTGAAATCATCCGGAAGAAGGCCGGCAAGTCAGCCGGCAAGTAATCCGGCATAAGACCGGATCGCGCGGCATAAACCGCATACGATCCGGCGTTAATCCAGGGACCATTATGACCGATCTGAGCGCCCGACTGAAGCGCCTGCGCGAGCAACTTGCAAGGCGCCGGATGCACATCCGTAAAACCGTCTCCGGAAGTGCCGACCGGCCCCGGCTGGTCGTCTTCCGCAGCAATGAGCACATCTACGCCCAATTGATCGACGACAACGCTGGAACGACCATCACCGGGTGTTCGTCGCTCAGTCCGGCACTAAAAGAGGCGATCGGAACTGCCAGGGGCCGGATTACCGTCAGCAAGATTGTTGGTATGAAGCTCGCCGAACTCGCCAGGGCGAAGGGTATCGAAAAGGTTGCCTTCGACCGCAACGGTCGGAAGTATCACGGCCGGGTAAAAGCCCTTGCCGATGGCGCCCGCGAAGGCGGGCTGCAATTTTAGAAATCGCCTCCGCTTACCCCGCAATTATGCTCGAGTAGCGGGGATCGTTCGATAGTATCCACTTGTGAGACCATAGTCTTGGAACACGCAAATACGGCAGACAGCGCCTTTGTCGAGAAGGTGATCAGCATCAATCGGGTGGCGAAGGTTGTCAAAGGAGGTCGCAACTTCAGTTTCAACGCGCTGGTAGTCGTCGGCGACGGTCAGGGCCGGGTCGGGTTTGGGCTCGGCAAAGCTCGCGAAGTCGTCGATGCCATCGCCAAGGGAACCGAAGTTGCCAAGCGCGCGATGAAGCGCTATCCCCTCACCGGAACGACCCTGCCGCACGGAGTCCTGGGCCGGTTCGGAGCCGGCATGGTGCAGTTGAAGCCCGCCTCGCCGGGAACCGGCATTATCGCCGGCGGAGCCGCTCGCGCAGTGCTCGAATGCCTCGGAGTGCGAGATGTCCTCTGCAAGTCGCTCGGCTCCTCCAACGCCGTCAATGTCCTGCGCGCCACCTTCGACGGCCTCGAGCACCTCTACGATGCCGCTTCGATGGCTCGCAAACGAGGAATTGGTGTAAGGGACTTGCTCGGTCTTCCGGCGCGCGAGGTGGTCAATGTCTAAGGAACTTAAGATCACACAGATACGCAGCGCGATAGGGCGTCCTGAGCATCAAAAGCGAGTTATTCGTGCGCTCGGCTTCCGACGGCTCCATCAGTCCCGGGTAGTTGCCGATACGCCATCCCTTAGGGGAATGCTCGATCAGGTGGTGCATTTGGTCCGGATCGAAGAATTGCATTCTGCCCCGGCGCCGAAGAAGCGCGGCCGGAGCACAAAGAGTCAGGAGAGTTCGACGAATGCCTAAGGAAGCACTGCATCTTGGCAATTTGAAGCCGGCACCCGGCTCCGTCAAGGGCGACAAGCGGATCGGGCGGGGACGAGGTTCGGGACACGGCGACCGCGCCACCAAGGGCAATAAAGGCGCCCAGTCACGATCCGGCTACAAGCGTCGGGCTCGCTTTGAGGGCGGTCAAATGCCGCTCCAGCGACGCCTGCCCAAGCGCGGCTTCAATGTCCCGGACCGAACGGAATACCGCGAAGTGAAGTTGGGTGACCTCGCCCGCGTCGGCGGGACCGAGATCACTCCCGAGTCGCTGCGCAAAGCCGGACTTGTCAACGGACGCGGGCCGGTGGTTGTGCTGGGCAGCGTCGGTGCCGAGGCACCCCGATCGCTCGCCGTATCATTGCACCGGATCACCGCTTCTGCAAGGGCGGCCATCGAGGGCGCAGGCGGCAGCGTTACGATCCTGCCGCTCGAGGCCGAAGACAGGCGCGTAAAGAAAGGCCCGGCCAAGCCGCGAAATGCCAGGCCGGCAGCCTGAACCGGCTGGCCTGACAGGTTCAGTTATTGGGCGGAAAGTAAATAGATTGGTCAATGACCCGGGACGCCGACCGGCATCCTAACATCTGAGTCGATGTTACAGAAATTTCAGAACATCTTTAAGATCCCCGAACTTAAGCGGCGGATTCTATTCACCTTGCTCGTCTTCGTCGTCTATAGACTCGGCGGGCACGTGCCGGTTCCGGGCATCAACGCCCACGCCCTGGGCGAGTTCTTGCGCCAGTCGCAAGATACGCTCTTCGGCCTCTATGACATGTTCGCCGGCGGCAATTTCGGTCGCGCCACCGTCTTTGCCCTCGGTATTATGCCCTACATCAGCGCCTCGATCATCCTGCAGTTGATGGGAACGGTGATCCCGGCCCTGCAGAAGATTCAGCAGGAAGGCGAAGAGGGACGCAAGAAGATCAACCAATGGACGCGCTACCTGACCGTCGGCATCGCCGCGGCTCAGGCTGTCGGGACGAGCATCTTTCTGGCGCAAATTCCGGTAACCCAAAGCGGTATGCCGGTAGTGCCCGATCCAGGGCTGGGGTTCATCCTGATGACGATGATCACCCTCACCACCGGGACGGTGTTCATAATGTGGCTCGGCGAGCAAATCACCGAGCGCGGCATCGGCAACGGTATCAGTTTGATTATCTTTATCGGGATCATCGACCGGATACCCTATGCCTTCCTTGACGAATTCCAGTTGATGCAGCAGGGGCTGCGGTCGGTCTTCACCGAAGCGGTCTTGCTCGGGTTGATGTTTGCAACGATCGTCGGCGTCGTCGGTCTGACGCAGGGCATGCGCAAGATCAACGTCCAGTATGCCCGACGGGTCGTTGGCAGGAAGGTCTTCGGCGGGCAGTCCACTCACATTCCGCTGCGAGTCAACACCGCCGGGGTGATGCCGATCATTTTCGCCCAGACCATCATGTTCGTGCCGCAGACGGTCGCTACTTTTCTTCCCGAAGGCATATTCCGCGACTGGCTAACCCACGCCTTCGTGCGGGAATCGTTCGTCTATATGTTCATATATATGCTCCTGATCGTCTTCTTCACCTATTTCTACACGGCGGTGGCGTTCAACCCTGTCGATGTAGCCAATAATTTGAAGAAACAGGGCGGACTTATTCCATCGGTAAAACCTGGCAAGCGGACCGCTGAATTCCTCGATGGCATTCTGACCAAGATCACGCTTCCCGGAGCCATTGCGCTCGGCATCATCGCCATCTTCCCCTCGATCGTGACGATGAATGTGAATGTTTCCTACAACTTTGCCCAATTCTATGGGGGGACCGGGCTGCTGATCGTGGTGGGTGTAGCGCTCGACACATTGCAACAGATAGAAGCGCACCTTTTGATGCGGCACTACGAAGGTCTTATGAAGTCAGGTAGGATTCAAGGCCGGCGGAGAATGTGACCCAGACGCCCCATAACAAAGGGGAGGGAAATGGGCGGGAAAACCTGGTCGTCGTCCTACTCGGTGCGCCGGGCGCTGGCAAGGGGACTCAGGGTGAACTGTTGGCGCGACTCTTCGGGCTTGACCGGCTCTCAACAGGGGATCTCTTGCGCCGCGAGATTGCATCCAGCAGCGATCTTGGGCGGCTGGCGCATTCTTATATGAGCGAAGGCAGCCTGGTGCCGGATGATGTGATACTCAGCGTAATGAAGCATTATTTCGCCCGACATCCCGACTCCGGCGTTTTGCTCGACGGTTTCCCGCGGACGGTGGCTCAGGCTGAGGGTCTCGAGCATTTGATCGACGGACGGCTGATGAAAGTTGTCTCGATCGATGTGCCGGAGAGAATGGTCATCCAGCGTCTCTCGCTGCGACGGGTCTGCCGGAGTTGCGGGAGGCTCTACAACCCGGCAACGACGGCGATGCCGGTGGACCTTAGGTGTGACTGCGGCGGTGTTCTCTACCAGCGCGACGACGACCGCCTGGAGACGATAACCCGCAGGCTGCAGGTCTATCATCACCAGACGGAGCCTTTAATCGAGTTTTACAACCGTCGCGGCAGTCTGGTAAAGGTCGATGGATCAGGATCGCCCGACGAAGTCTTTGCCCAGATTCAGGCGCAGTTCGCTTGATTCGCGTCAAAAGTCCCCGGGAGATTGAAAAGATGCGGCGCGCCGGAGCAGCGCTCGCCGGAGTCTTTACAGAAGCGATGGAATGGATGCAGCCGGGCGCTATCACCCGCGATATCGACCGGCTGGTGGAACAGGCTATCCTGCGTCGGGGCGGTAGGCCGGCCTTCAAGGGCTATCGCGGCGGAAACAGCCATCCGTTCCCGACTGCGACCTGCATTTCCATTGAAGAAGAGGTCGTGCATGGCATACCGTCGCATCGGAGACTGGTGGGGGGAAGCCTGGTCGGACTCGATGCCGGGCTCGAATTGGACGGGTGGTTCGCCGATATGGCCGCATCGTTCCTGATCGAGCCGGGGGATGCTCGCCGTCGACCCTTGCAGGAGGTTACACTCGAAGCGCTTTACCGCGGTATCGATGCCGCCCGGGTTGGCAATCGGCTCTCCGATATCGGAAGGACGATTGAGGATTGGGTGGTAGGACATGGCTTCAAGGTGATCCGCGATTTGGTTGGGCATGGAATCGGATCGCAACTGCACGAAGAACCGGCAGTAGCGAACTATTATACTCGCAGCGGCGATGTGAAACTAACTGCAGGGATGACACTGGCTATCGAACCGATGGTGTCGGCGGGCGACTGGCGCATCCGCTTCCTGAGAGACGAATGGACAGCCGTCACGGCCGACGGCGCACCAGCATGCCACTTTGAGCATACCGTCCTGATTACATCGGGCGAGCCGGAAATCCTGACTTTGCTCGAAGACGGCACCGACCCATGGCAGACCGGAGTTTTCGCCGAACTCGGGGTTGCCTTTGCCTAAAGAGGACGCTATCCGGATCGACGGGACCGTCGTCGAGACGCTCCCGAACGCTACATTTCACGTGCAACTCGAAAAGGGCCATATCGTCCTGGCACACATTTCGGGCCGGATGCGAATGAATTACATCAAGATTCTACCCGGCGACAAGGTTACGGTTGAACTCTCGCCCTATGATCTCGGGCGGGGACGTATCATATACCGCTACAAATAAGCAATACCAATGAAAGTTCGAGCCTCAGTCCGGCGCCTCTGTGCCAATTGTAAGATCGTCAAGCGCCAGGGTGTGGTGCGGGTGATCTGCAAGAATCCGAAGCATAAGCAGAGGCAGGGTTAAACTATGCCCCGTATAGCCGGCGTCGATGTCCCGCGCAACAAGCGGATCGAAATCGCCCTCACCTATATCTACGGCATCGGCCGTCATACGTCGAACTTGATTCTGACCAAGGCCGGAGTCAACCCCGACACCAAGGCTGACAGCCTCTCCGACGATCAGGTGAAGCGAATTCGCGATGTGATCAACGAGGAGTTCAAGGTCGAAGGTGCGCTCCGCACCGAGATCCAAATGAACATCAAGCGGCTGATCGACATCAACTGCTACCGCGGCACCCGACATAAGAAGGGACTGCCCGTCCGGGGACAGAACACCCGCAACAACGCGCGAACGCGACGCGGTCGCAAGCGCGCGTCACCGTCGCGCAAGAAAGCGTGATCTGATTCTATAGTGAAGACTCTCGAAATCTCCGAGTAACCATTGGCGAAACCAGACAAGAAGAAGACGCGTAAAAGGGAGAAGGTGGATGCCGTCGGAATCGCGCACATCAAGGCCACCTTCAACAATACTGTGGTGACGCTAACCGACAACTTCGGCAACGTCGTAACCTGGGCTACCTGCGGCCGGGCCGGATTCAAAGGCTCGCGCAAGAGCACGCCCTTTGCCGCCGGTCAGGCTGCCACAGCCGCTGCCAAGGGCGCCATCGAGCGTGGCTTGCAAAAGGTGACCGTTCTGGTCAAGGGTCCCGGTTCGGGGCGCGACTCGGCGATCCGGTCGCTTCAGGCTGCCGGGCTCGTCGTCACCTCGATCCGCGACGTTACACCGCTGCCTCACAACGGCTGCCGGCCTAAGAAGCGCCGTCGTATTTGATTCACCGACACATCCCAAAGTAAGTCTTTATGGCACGTTACACCGGGCCGGTCTGCAAGATGTGCCGGCGCGAAGGCGAGAAATTATTCCTGAAGGGCGAGCGTTGCTTCAGCGCCAAGTGCGCGTTTGAGCGGCGCGGCTATCCGCCCGGACAGCACGGACAGAACCGCCGTCTGAAGATGTCGAATTACGGCATTCAGTTACGTGAGAAGCAGAAGATCCGCCGGGTCTATGGCCTCCTCGAACGGCAGTTTCACAATACCTATGAAAAGGCCTCCCGCGAGCGCGGCGTTACGGGCGAGAACATGCTGGCACGGCTCGAGAGCCGGCTCGACAATGTCGTCCACCGACTCGGAATGGCGCCATCGCTGCGCGCCGCCCGACAACTCGTGAGCCACGACCACTTCGAGGTGAACGGCCGGCCGGTCAATATACCTTCCTACCGTCTCCGACCGGGCGACGTCGTCCGGGTGCGGGAAGGCTCCCCGATGAGATCGGACGCCGACTCGCAGGTTCACAATTCTATGCGGCGAATTCACGAAGGCCGCACGGTGCCTTATCTGTCGCTTGATAAAGCGCGGATGGAAGGCACCTACCTGCAGATTCCCAAGCGCGAGGAGATTCCGGTGAGTGGCCGGGAGCAACTCGTCGTCGAACTCTATTCACGGTGATGTTGATATGACCCTTATCGGCGCCCATATGAATGGACTCGGCATTCAAATGCCGGAATCGATCGAGGTCGATCACCCGACTTATACGACGACCTTTGGCCGGTTCGTGATCCAGCCGCTCGAGCGCGGCTACGGCATCACTATCGGTAATATGATGCGCCGGGTGCTGCTGTCGTCACTGCCGGGTGCAGCCATCTCGTCGGTTCGCATCAACGGAGTTCAGCACGAGTTTTCCTCTGTTCCCGGCGTCAAGGAAGACGTAACCGAAATCGTCCTGGCGCTAAAGGAAGTGCGGCTGAAGCTCCTCTCCCGCGGCCCTGAAAAGCAACGGCTTCACCTGAAAGGTCCGCGCACCTTCACGGCTCGCGACCTCCGGCCCGCGTCTCAGGAATTCGAGATACTGAATCCCGATCATGTTATCGCCCACCTTGGCGAAGGTGCGGAGATCGATTTCGAATTCACCGTTTCGCGCGGTCGGGGCTATGTCAACGCCGAGGAGAATCGCGATCCGGAGTCACCGATTGGGACCATTCCGATCGACTCGATTTACACCCCGGTTGGGAAGGTGAAATATGCCGTTGAAAATACCCGGGTCGGCCAGCGCGTCGATTTTGAAAAACTGACCCTCGAGGTCTGGACCGACGGCTCGATCACCCCCGACGACGCTCTGACCCACGCCGGGAAGTTGCTGCGCGACCACATCCAACTCTTCATCAACTTCGACGTTAAGCCGCTTGATGAGGATGAAGGCGGTGAGACCGACGAAGACATTCTGCGAATTCGGAGGCTGCTGCGCCGCCCGGTTGACGAACTCGAACTTTCAGTGCGCGCTGCCAACTGCCTTAAGGAAGCGCGCATCCGTACCATTGCCGATCTGGTGGCCAAAGCCGTGGCGGAAATGTTGGAATACAAGAACTTCGGCAAGAAATCCCTGAACGAACTGGACGAAGTTCTCGCCTCACACGGGCTCCACTTCGGATTCGATGTCGAGCGTTATCTTGGTCCCGACGCCCGGCGCAAGGTGCTGAACTGATCTATTACTCTCTTTGAGCGTCTCTGCTCGCGACTTTGAACTGATTGCCGGGTAGCGAGACCGGCGGCAACCAATCAACTACTTATGCGACACCTCTACGATAAGGCCCATCTCGGACGTTCCCGCTCGCACCGGCGGGCGCTGTTAAGCAACATGTCGGCTTCGCTCTTCCTGCATCGGCGCGTCGTCACAACGCTCGGCAAGGCGAAATTTGCCCGGCGGTTTGCGGAGCGGCTCATCACTTTTGCCCGTAAGGGCGATTTGGCAGCGAGAAGAATCGTTGCATCTCGGCTCGGCAATCCAGCTGCGGTAAAGATCCTTTTCGACCAATTAGGACCGCACTTTAAGACTCGTGAAGGCGGTTATACCCGCATCATCAAGTTAGGCGTCCGGCCCGGCGATGCAGCGCCGGTCTGCCTGCTCGAACTGGTTGGCTTCGACGACATCGCTCCGGTTGCATCGACCGGCAAGGGCAAGTCGGCCGGCAAATCGCGGCTGAAGGAAGCCCAAAAAGCGGCGGGCGAGAGTAAAAAGAGCGGTAAGAAGGCTAAATCCGGAACCCCGGCGCCAGAGCCCGAATCGGCATCGTCCGAAGGCTGACCTTAAGACGGTTCTGTTCGGCCGTCCCGGCGGATAACCGGCAACCTATCTGGAGAGGGCATTTCGCGGTTGGAGCGGAGTGTCCTTTCCGGCTTTTGAGGATGTAATGAATGAACTTTAGGGACTGGCGTAATGAGCCGGGCACACCGCGGCGCGCCAAAGGCTGGACGCAGGAAGCTGCGTTGCGGATGCTGCTCAATAACCTCGATCCGGCCGTTGCCGAGAATCGCGAGGATCTGATCGTCTATGGAGGAACTGGTCGAGCCGCGCGTAGTTGGGAAGCGGCCGAGAAGATCGCCCGGGCACTGCTTGACCTTGAGAACGACGAGACGTTGCTCGTCCAGTCCGGCAAACCAGTCGGTATCCTGCCTACGCACCCCGATGCGCCGCGGGTATTGATTGCCAACTCGAATCTCGTTCCGGCTTGGGCGAACTGGGAGCAGTTCCGGGAACTCGAACGGCTCGGCCTTACGATGTATGGACAAATGACCGCCGGGTCGTGGATTTACATCGGTACCCAGGGAATTCTCCAAGGCACTTACGAGACGATCGCGGAGATGGCTCGGAAGCACTTCGGAGGCAGCCTTTCGGGACGCCTCGTGGTAACTGCTGGCTTGGGAGGAATGGGGGGCGCCCAGCCGCTTGCGATAACCATGAACGGCGGTGCAGCGCTCGTTGCCGAAATTGATCCCGAGCGCATCGAACGGCGCATTCGGACGCGGTACCTTGACAGGTGGACGGTGAACATTGAAGAGAGCATCACCTTGGCGCTTGAAGCCAAAGCCAGAGGCAGGGCAACCTCCATTGGGGTTTTGGCCAATGCCTGCGAGCTGGTCGAGGCACTCGTGAAACGCGGCATCACTCCCGACGCCCTTACCGACCAGACGTCGGCGCATGACGAACTGAACGGATATGTCCCCAGCGGTTACTCTTATAGAGAAGCGCTTGATTTGCGGCGAGCCTATCCCGAACGCTATGCTCGCGAATCCTACGCGACGATGGCGCGGCAGGTTACGGCTATGGTCGAACTTATGGATCGCGGAGCAGTAACATTCGATTATGGCAACAATCTGCGCAAGCAGGCCGAAAAGGGCGGGGCGAGACGAGCCTTCGATTTTCCGGGCTTCGTTCCAGCTTTCATCAGGCCTCTCTTCTGCCGGGGCAAGGGACCATTCCGCTGGGCTGCACTTTCCGGACTACCGGAAGACATCTACGCCACCGATCGGAAGGTGCTCGAAATGTTCCCGGAGGATGAGGCGCTCGCGCGGTGGATTAGCCTGGCTGGCGAGCGGGTCGCATTTCAAGGTCTGCCGGCGCGTATATGTTGGCTCGGATTGGGCGAGCGGCACCGGCTTGGGCTGGCTTTCAACGAGATGGTCGCAAGCGGTGAGGTGAAAGCGCCTATTGTTATCGGACGCGATCACCTCGATGCCGGTTCGGTGGCTTCGCCTTTTAGGGAAACTGAGGGTATGCGCGACGGCTCGGATGCTATAGCCGACTGGCCGGTCTTGAACGCGCTGACGAATGCCGTTTCGGGAGCGGGGTGGGTTTCGTATCACCACGGTGGCGGTGTTGGGATTGGGTATTCGCTCCATGCCGGTATGGTGATCGTCGCGGATGGCACCTATGAAGCCGCCCAACGTCTTAGGCGAGTGCTCTGGAACGACCCGGCGACCGGTGTCCTACGGCATCTCGACGCGGGTTACCCTGAAGCCGAAGCGTCCGCTATTCAGAATGGGTTGAATATCCCTATGAAGGCATAAGAGATGGAGCCCGCGGCACCCGGATTCGGCGCGGAGTATCACATCGACCGGTTGGCGCCGTCGGAACGTCGGCTGCTCAAGTGGGCACGACGGGAGGAGCGCCGCTCAGGTCATGGCGGGTTGCTGCTCGAAGGAACGAAATTAGTTCTGGAAGCGCTTGAACAAGGCCTGCCCCTCGAAGCTGGCTGGTTCACCGGAGAATATGCCGAATCGAACCGTGTCCTGCTCGACCGGGTGCGATTTGCGCATTGCCGAATGAGAGCCGTTACGTCGCGGGTGATGCGCCAGGTGTCGGACCTTGAGACTCCCCCCGGAATTGCGATTGTGGGTGCCGAACCGGTGCGGACGCTGCTTCGACCGGGAGACGATTTCAGCCTCATAGTGGCGCTGGTGCAAGTTCAGGATCCGGGGAATCTGGGGGGGGTGATCCGGACGGCGGATTATTTCGGTGTCGATGAGGTCTGGGTGGGATCCGGCTCGGCTGATCCCTTTGCTGCCAAGTCGCTTCGCGGAGCAATGGGCGCGACGCTGAGACTGCCGGTGGGGCGGTTCGACGACCTACTGCTGAGGCTAAAGACCTTTCGAGATCGCGGAGCGACTATCGTCGCAGCGGTGGCTCACGGAGGCGACGAGCATTTGCCGTCGGCGCACCGGATGATCCTTCTGATCGGCGGTGAGAGCCGGGGGCTTTCCGCAGAGGAGACTTTGATCGCCGGGCATCTGGTTACCCTCAAGGGCGCAGGGCAATCTGAGTCCCTTAACCTCGCGATGGCAGCCGGCATTTTGATTTACGAAGCGAAGAAAAAGTGAAGGCGTAGAATGAACTATGACTATTAAAAATGGGTGCATCAAATAGTAGCATCAATAGGACAGACATTCTTGTCCGTCCAAAGGGCAGGCAAGAATGCCTGCCCTACTGGGGAATACCACAATTATCTGCGCCCATTAATAATCTATGCATTCAGTCAAACCACGCTGTCAACGCAGCACACTTTCCATCTTCGGCGTTCCAAATACCTTTCGTCATTCCTTCCGTCCAAACCTTACCACCGCCAGAGTAAAGACCGCCAGCCCAATCGCCGAGAGCGGCACCAGGTCGGGCAGCATCTCCACCAGCGACGTCCCTTTCAGGAATATCCCCCGCACGATAGCCATGAAATAGCGCAGTGGATTGAGATAGGTGAGCAGCCTTATGTTTTCCGGCATGTTCTCGACCGGGAAGAAGAACCCGCTCATCAGGATGCCGAAGACAAGAAAGAACCAGATCGTAAGCATCGCCTGCTGTTGCGTTCGAGCAGCTGTTGAAACGAGCAGTCCCGAGCCGAGCGTCACCAACAGGTAAACCGCCGATGCCAATGCCAGATTCAGCACCGATCCGGCAAAGCGCAGTTTGAACCAGAGGATGGCTACGACGGCCGCCAGCGAGAGTTCTACGAACGCCAGCACGACAAAGGGAATCGTCTTGCCGATGACGATCTGCCACGACTTGAGCGGTGAAACACGCAAGAATTCCAACGTCCCGATCTCGCGTTCGCGCACCACGGCCATTCCGGTCATCATCCCGGAAACAATGGTGATGATCATCACCAGGATGGCCGGAATCATATAGAACCGGCTCTCGAGTTGGGGATTGTAATAGACCCGCGTAACCGCTTCAATCCTTCGGACATCACCCATCAGGTCGGGATAACGGCTCGCCAGTAGAGCAACCCGTTCGAACGCTTCCTTGCGGATGACTCCCTCTGCATAACTCCGCGCCCTCCCCGCCAGGCTTGAATTGACGCCATCGACCAACAGTCCAATCGTTGCGGGCTGTCCTGTCTCCAACGCCCGACCATAACCCTTGGGAATGGTAAGAGCGATGTCGGCACGACCTCGAACGAGCGCTTCATCGATCTCATCCTCAGACGACGCAACCAGGCTCTCTTTGAAATATTCTCCGGCATAGAATGCCTCGGCCAGATGCCGGCTGGCTGGTGTCCGGTCGCGATCGAGCAACGCCAGGCGGACATTCTTGATGTCGGTCGTTACCGCATATCCGAAGAGGAAGAGTTGCATCACCGGCAGGACGAAGAGCATCCGGAGCATGATCGGGTCGCGAAAGACCTGCCGAAACTCCTTTTCGATCAGGAATAGCACCGGGCGAAGCGCATTCACTCGAGGTCCCTCTTGAAGCGCGCTATGGCTATACCCAGAATCGCGAGCGCCATCAGCGACAAGATCGCCCCCTCGAGTGGATACCAGTTGACGCCCTTCAGCATGACTCCCCGAATTACCTTTAGGAAGTAGGTGGCCGGGATTATCCTGCTCACCATCTGCAGGATTGCCGGCATGCTGGCCACCGGGAATATGAAGCCGGAAAGAAGGAGCGTTGGCAGGAGGGTCATCATCAGCGCCATCATCATTGCGATCTGCTGGGTGCGAGCAAGGGTCGAAACGAGTAGTCCCAGCCCGAGTGCCACCAGAAGATAGATGAAGCAGTAACCGGTGAGCGCCAGCCAGGAACCCGCCATTGGCACACCAAAGATGAACCGGCCGGCCAACAGAATGATGACAGCGTCAAGAGCACCGATCGTCAGATAGGGAAGCACCTTGCCGATAATGATCTCGCCGGCTTGAACCGGTGTCGTTAGCATCTGCTCAAGGGTGCCGGTCTCGCGTTCACGGGCGATGGCAATCGACGTCAGAAGTGCGCAAATCATGGTCAGAACGAGCGCTACCAGCCCGGGAACAACGAAGACCGCGCTGGCAAGAGCCGGATTGAACCAGATGCGGGGCTCGGCAGCGATCGGAAGCGTGGCAATCGTTGACAACGATGATGAGAATGTCGAAAAAGATGATCGGTTGATCCGGGCGATTACCGCGTTCAGATAGTTTTCAACAGTGGCGGCGGTCGTCGCGTCGGCACCATCGACGATCAATTGCACCCTCGCCGCCGGGCCGCGCTCAAGGTCCCGGGCATAACCGGAGGGGATTATAAGCGCGGCACGAAACCGATCCTTACGGAAACCGGACTCGATTTCCGATCGGTTTAGGAGGACTTGAGCCATGACGATCGCTTCACCGGAGGTCATCTCGCGCACCAATCGTCGTGAGGCGGGAGTGCGGTCGTAGTCGAGCACCCCGACCCGGACACGCTTCAGTTCCATGTCGATGGCGTAGCCGTAGAGCACGACCATCGCAAGCGGCATCAGAATAGCAATGGCGAGGCTGCGGGGATCGCGCAGGATATGAAGAAATTCCTTGCCGGCTATAGCTGCGACGCGGGTCATACCAACTTGAGGCAGGTAATGTGCAGTCTCACCGGAGTCATTCGGCCACCGCGCGATGAAAGGCTTCCTGTAAAGTTGGCGCATCGTAACGCTCTCGCAACTCGCCGGGAGTTCCAAGAGCGATCAGACGGCCGTCCTTCATAATAGCGACCCGATTGCATCGGGTCGCTTCGTCCATATAGTGAGTCGTTACAAAGACCGTCGTCCCCCCGGCAGCCAGTTCGTAGATCACATCCCAGAACTCGCGGCGTGCGGAGGGATCGACGCCGGCGGTCGGCTCGTCGAGGAAAAGGATGCGCGGTCGGTGGAGAATGGTGCAACCCAAAGCCAGCCGCTGTTTGAAGCCGGGCGGAAGTTCACGAGTGATGAGGCTTTCCCGACCGAAGAGGCCCAATCGCTTCAGAAGGGGACCCGCCGCTGCTGCCGTCTCGCTCCGGGATAGGCCATAGACACCTCCACAGAACGTGAGGTTCTCGACCACCGAGAGGTCATCGTAGAGGCTGAACTTCTGGCTCATATACCCGATCTGCGACTTGATCTGTTCCCGGTCGGTAGCGATGTTTAACCCGTCCACCCAGGCTTCGCCGGATGTAGGTGGAAGCAGACCACAAAACATCCTGATTGCAGTCGTCTTGCCGGCACCGTTTGGACCAAGGAATGCGAATATCTCACCGCGTCGAACTTCGAGATCGATGGCATCGACCGCTGTAAACCGGCCAAACTTCCGGGTAAGGGCTTCTGCCATGAGGGCCGGGGAGTCGCTTGAGGAAGTCTTATGCATAGTCCTGTTGCCGTTCAGTCGCAACCGAAGGGCTTTTGATATCATCCCAGTAGATGAAGATGTCTTCCAGCGATGGATCGACCGAACGCAAGATGCAGGGGTAGGGCTGCAGCGCGCCGGTGATTAGAGCCTCATCCAGCGGACGGTCGAGTCGAAGGTGCAGAACTTCGCCGAAACGTTGAATGGATCCGGCGGGAATGCCGTTCGTCAGGAGTGCCTGCTGAATCTGAAGAGGTTCATCGGTGGCAACCTCCAGGATATTTAATCCGGAAGCACGGGTAAGGGACGGAACAGGCCCCAGCATCATAATGCGACCGTCGCGCATTAGCGCTACGCGGTCGCAAAGTTCCGCTTCGTCCATATAAGGGGTGCTGACCATAATGGATATTCCGTCGCGAGCCAGGCCGCGCAGGACATCCCAGAATTCGCGGCGGCTGACCGGATCGACTCCGGTTGTCGGCTCGTCGAGGAAGAGGACTTCGGGACGGTGGATCAGGTTGCAGGCGAGAGCCAGTTTCTGTTTCATCCCCCCGGAAAGGCGCCCGGCAAGCCGCTCTGTAAATGGTGCCAGGCGGCTGAAGGCGAGAAGTTCGGTTTCGCGGTTTGCGCGTTCACTTTTGGGCACCTGATAGAGGGCAGCGAAGAAACGTAGGTTTTCGAGAACTGTGAGGTCGGGATAGAGACTGAATCGCTGCGGCATATACCCGGTGCGAGCCTTGATCCGGCGGACATTCTCCGGCAGCGGATAGTCGAGCAGTCGGATCCTGCCGTTGTCGGCGTGAAGCAAGCCGAGGGAAATGCGGAGGAGCGTTGTCTTGCCAGCGCCATCCGGTCCGATCAGGCCAAGGATCTCGCCGGCACAAAGTTGGAGCGAAACGTCGTCCAATGCGACGTGCTCCCCATAACGACGCCCAACACCGGCAAGTTCAAGGACAACGTTCATCGATTGACTTGTATGCCATATGGGTGACAATGCCCACTGGTCAGGTTCCAGGATTCCAAGATTATGGCTATTGCTTATATCCGATCATCGCCTCCGCCGGCATACCGATACGGATACGGCCGTCACTGTTGGGAACGCGAATCTTTACGGCAAAGACAAGTTGCGCACGGGCGTCGCGGGTCTGGGCGTTCTTGGGCGAGAATTCGGCTTCCGGGCTAATCCACTCGATCTGGCCTCTTAGCGTGTCGCCGGGATGCTCATCGGGGAGTATGCTAATGGCATTGCCGACCTTCACCTTGGGCAGGTCGTTCGCGTCCAGGAAGATGCGCAGTTCCATAGTCTGAAGATCGGCGAGAGTCAGGATAGTCCGGCCGGGGGCGACGACTTCGCCCGGCTCGGCGCTGCGGACAACGACCTGTCCCTCAGTCGGTGAAAGCACGACGCCGTCCCGGATGCGCCGGTCGAGCACTTTCAGGGTTGCATCGAGGCGGGCGCGTTCGGCATGAAGCACTTCGATCTGGCGCCGCACTTGATCGACCTCGTGGCGCGCTCCGTCGCGACGGGCGGTCAGTTCAAGGGTCTGCTGCTGCCGGACGGAACCACTTTCGAGTAAAGCAGTCGCTCGAGCCAGTTCGTCTTCGATGAACGTCAGGGCGCGTTCGGCTCGTGCCAGCCCTTCCCGAATGACCCTCACTTGAGCCTCGATTGCAGCATATCCAGCGGCGGCTTGATCGCGCTCGAGGCGAAGCAGTTCGATGTCCAGCACTGCCAATGTATCGCCAATCTGGACGATGTCACCCTCTCGAGGGCGGACCTCAAGCAGCCTTCCGGCAAGGGTCGTCGAGACCGCAACCGATACCGCTTCGAAGGTGCCGGACGGATTAGGCTGAGGCCCGGTCCGGCAAGCGTTAAATGCCAGTGAAAGCAGTATGCCGGGGATCAAATGTCTTGGTGATAGGGTAAGTCCAGTAGGCACGGGGCGTGCTCTCGGGTTAGATGTCGTGTTTGGAAGTTATAGCAGAAGGTTAACGATAAATTAGGCTGTAAGCCGTGAACTTGTCAAGCCGGGATTTTGTTCGGCAGGTTAGGAGACCAGACAGAGTCGCTCTCGTAACCCTGATCATTTCTTTGACACTAAAGCAATGGCAAGTGAAGCGAGGTGATCCTGTTGCTTCCCTTAACTGAGACAGACTCGTAAATGCCGATATATTTCTTCTGCCTGCTGCAGTCTCGTGATTACAGAGATTGCTTCGACTGCCTGCTGCAGTCTCGCAAAGGCGGGATACTTAGCCACCGACTGCAGACGTCCGATAACTTTTTGACAGGGTTACATTTTAGGCAGGGATGCTAATTGTAGATTATTACGAGAGTTTGTAAGGGTTGGTAAATTGGCAGGATGATTGCATTGGTTAAGAGCGCAGGGAATCCCTGCGGAAGCGATGCAAAGTCAACCGAGTCTCTACCTACCTATTCGCTTCCTCGTTCTTCGCGCTGCATCGGCACCGCTCACTTGGCACTTCCCCGGTATGCACATAGTTCGCTCAGGCGCGCCCGGTATGCGGCACAATCTGCGGTTGTGCAGTATCCTGCGGCGGTCGAAACGGCGTAACCCGCGTTCGGGGACGCCATTGTTACCAATGTTCATCGTATTCGCGTAACATTTTCCCGGAGGTTGGAATGGAGGGAAATCGCAAGGTCTTCAATCCGGTTCTCTGCATCGTCTTGATGGCGATGGCACTCTTCGTGCCAATGATGCAGGCGACGGCCGCGCCGTCAGCCGGACTACCCAACCCTGAGGACGGCAACCGATGGCAGTCGGCGATCGTCCCCGAGGGTGCGCCGGTCATTAGCACGCCGGAAGCGGCGGCGGCCTATCTGAATAAGATGGCCCAAGGACCGGTATCCAATGAATATCAACTGCCCGGCCGGGACCGGCGGGGCGGACCGGATCAAGGGGGCTACTCCTACCGGGACATTGAGGAGGCTGGCGTTCGCTACGCCTGGATCGACATCACCCAAGGTGATATGCGCGGCAATCAACTCGGCATCAACGGTGATGACCAGAACAGCGGTGCACTTCAACTCGGGTGGCAGTTCCCCTTCTACGGGCAGAACTACGGGTCGATCTACTACTGCTCCAACGGGTGGATTTCGGTCTCCGACGGAGGCGCAGACTACACCCCGAACGCGGCGTTCCCCAACGCCAACGACCCGACCGGCATTATGGCGGCATTCTTCACCGACCTCTATCCGCCGGCCGGGAACAGCCAGTCATGGTGGTACACTAATGCCGACAACGGCATAGCGATCTTCTCCTGGATCAACTACCCCCATATCGCCGACAACAACCGGCGCTACACCTTCCAGGCAATCATTGACCGCCGCGGCAACATCCTCTTCCAGCACCAGACCAACGTCGCCGTAGCCAACGGTTACAACCTGAGCGTCGGCATCCAGAACCAAGCCCGCAATATCGGGCTTTCGGGCATTTTTGCCCAGAACGTCGGAGTCCCGGCTAACGAGTATGCGATGGGCTTCCGGCAGCGCTGGATCGAGTTCGAAGAGGGCGCGGGCATTAGCCTCGACCCGGCCGAATTCCACTTCGGCGACGTCTTCCTCGGCCGCGAGCGGACAATTGATGCGACGCTGATGAACAACGGCGTCGAAGACCTCGTCATCACCGGCTGGGGTAACGACAACGGCGCCTTCATTCTCCCCGAATTCCAGGGCGAGTTTGCCATCGGTTCAGGGGAGGAGGTGGAATTCTCAATTACCTTCCGGCCCGAAGAAGGCGGCGATTACGCTGACGAAGGCTGGATCGAGTGCAATGCGGTCAACGCCGAAGATGGCGTCTTCCGCGCCCCGCTGACTGGCCGCTGCCTCGCGGCGCCGCAGATCAGCGTCGATCCACAGGCGATTGAAGACGCGCTTAACACCGGCGAAATCGCCGAGCACGTCATCAACATCGCCAACGATGGCGGCGCCGACCTCAACTTCGAGATCAGTGCCGAGATTATTCGTGAGCCAGGGCGTCGCCGCGACGCCGGCGGTCGCGAGTTGCGCAATGCCGATGGCGGACCGCTGCGCGACAACCCGGGCGACTTGATCGCCCAGTTTGCCGGGCCGAATCAGGTGAACCAGTATTGGTCGCCGGTCGGCTACGATCAGGAAAATGACCTCGTCTTCCTCGCCAGTTACACCAGCAGCCTGATCGTCG
>VGIQ01000024.1 GCA_016867835.1 Calditrichota bacterium
ATTTGGAGGTGTAGCGATCTTCATCGATGAGGAAGGGCGTGATTCTTACCCTCGGGACGAACCGGGTGCCGACTCGTCACTTTGGATCCAGGAAGGCTGGGGCATCGGGATCGATATGGCGCGGGATGTCGTAACCGAGAAGGAGGAGCCAATTCTGGATCCGGTTTTGACAGCGGAGGACAGCGCCCGCAGCGTCGAAGACCTCTTCAAGGATGCATCGCAGTGGGAAGTCGGCTCGGCGCGCGCCTCAGTTAAGCGCGCTCGTAAGGCAATCCTCACCAAGCCGGAGGCGGTGCGGTGGGTAATCGACAACAAGATCTCAACCCAAAACTCCCTTGAACTTCGCCCGATGGAAGACCTCGCTCGTGCTTATCCCGACTCCGCAGGACCGCTCCTGACAACCTGCCTGACGCCTAAGTCGGACCGTTGGGCAGTCGGCAACGCCGCCTATCTTTGCGGTGCGATTAAGTGGAAGCCGTCCGTCCCGGCGATGATGGCGCTCCTCGATGACAAGCGGGTCGAAAAGTCGCATCGAGCGCTCTTGAATGCGTTGGGACAGATTGGCGAGGTTGCAGCGTCGCCGTCGGTGGCGAAGTTCATAGTGTCGGAAAAGGAGCGCAACCGGCTCGCATCGATAGGAGCCGCCAAGGCTCTGGGGGATTCCATACTAATCGACGACCTTATCGCCCGGCTCGACGATAAGCAATTCACCGTCCGGTCGGCTGCAATAGAGGCTCTATCACGTTTCGGGAGCCAGGTTTGCGAGTCATTGGTGCGTTATTTGGAAAATGGAAGCGCCGGCTATCCCGAACTGGGGCTAAGAGCGCTGGCGAAGATACTGACCGCAGACAAGAATGATACCGTTCTGGATCCGGCAACCCGGCGTCGAGCAGTAAAGGCTATCGAACGGGCGCTCGAAAGCGACCAGCCGGCACTGCGGGCGGAAGCGGTATCATCGCTATATCGGTTGGGGAAGGGGAAAACCCGGGAGCGGATTGCCGCGAAGATGGATCTGGAACGCGATCCGGTTGTCCTGGCGGCTTATGCGAGGGCAATGCGGGAGGCGGGGGAGTAGGAGAGTGAGCATGTAAGCAAGTAGGCAAGTGGGCAAGTGAGCGATAACTCGCCTGCTGGCTCACTTGCCACGCGCTACTCGCTCGCGCGCTCACTTTCCTCCAGCGCTGAATCGACGACCTCCTCTTCGATCGGCAGAATCGGTGGAATGGAGATCTCCTCCTCGGCTTCTTCGACCTTCGTTCTTGGTTCTTCGCTCTTCGCTTTTCTATCGTCGGAACGGATCAGGCAGTCCTGGATGAAGGCGCGGTCGAGCAAGATGTGCCCGTCGCCTTCGTTTTGCAGTTCCCGCGAGCCTCCCAGCGGAAACGATGCCACGAAGATGTTGCATCCGAGGTCTTTGGCGAATCGAACGGCATAGATGTAGTCGCTGTCACCGCTCACCAGAACGATCGCCTCGCACGACTTGAGGAGACCGAATCGCACCATATCGACCGCGATCTGGACGTCGATTCCCTTCTCGGTCGGAAAGTATTGTGAAGAGAAGCCTTGCTCGCTGCGCAGGCGATGATAGACTAGATGCCCTAACTTCAAGGTTACGAACTGCGTCGCGCGGAGATTGTCGAAGAACTTCTGCTGCCGCTGGTAGCCGAGCGGATCGAGCGTCTTGGACACATGAGCGTTATAGTAGTAGATCCGTAACAGGTCGCCGCCTACCGCATTACAGATCTTCAGACCAAACTTGCGGAAGTCGATGTCGGTGCGGCTGAAGTTGAGTTGGCAGCCTTTGTAGAAGTTATTTCCGTCAATCAGAATCGCGATACGATACATTGGGCTTCAAGGTGTTAGGTTCGAGGAACAAGGACTATTATGGTGAACAAAAGTGCTATTCGGGTGCAACCTGGAACCGCCAGGCATCCGTATGTAGAAGAGAGCCATGAACTTAAGTATCAAGTATCAAGTACCAAGTACAAGAAGATCATTACAATATAGTCAGAAGGTAAACTATTCCCAAGTTGACTGAGTGGATGGCGACCACCACATTGGTCTATCTACAAGATGTTGATAATTGCAGGTTAAATCTCGTACTTCGTTCCTCGAACTGGTAACTCGTATCTCCAACTGACTTGAACTCGCTACTCGATAAGTTACTCGACCTCCCAAGCTCCCGGTCCCTGACGGCTGAGCTATCTGGGGAGCACGTGTTGGCAAAGGTGACCGGGTTGGTTGGGGCGCTGCCGGCGTTAATACCGGCTCTCGTGCTGCGCCAACTTGACCTGCCCGCACTGGTCGTCGTGCCGGGACCGGCGGCGTCCGAGGAGATGCTCGACGACCTCGCCGTGCTCGTCGGCGCCGACGCAGTCAGTTTCCTTCCGCCGCGGCACCTCCATCCCTTCGAAACAGAGCCGCTCGCGTCCGGTCCGCGAAACGAACGCGCTGAAGCGTTGCTCCGACTCGCCAGCGGCTCGCCGGCGATTTATGTGACCCAGCCCGAAGCGCTACTCGAGCCATCGCCGGATCGCGATTGGGTTCGCCGCAATACATTGCGACTGAAGATCGGCGATGACTACCCCCGCTCGCTTTTGCTCGCCAATCTTGCCGAAGCCGGCTACCGTCGCGAGACCGTCGTCGATCTGCAAGGCCAATATGCCGTGCGTGGAGGGCTGCTCGATATCTTCCCCTTCGGGCACGAATTTCCGCTCCGAATCGAGTTTGACGGCGACTCCATTTCGGAACTGCGTAAGTTCGACCCAACGACCCAGCGCAGCGTTGAAAAGGTGGAACAGTTTGGACTGCTCATCGGTGGCGAGGTGGATTCGCACAGTCGGTCGCTGCTCGATCTTCTCCCCCCCGGAGCGCTCATCTACTGGCACGACCGGGAGGCTATCGAAACTCGCATTGAGCAGTTTTTAACTCGCGCCGAATCCGTCGGACGTCGTGGCGCAAAGGATAGGGGCGCTTTCGACTCGGAAGCGACTCCTCAAAGGCTGCAATTTCATCCCATAAAAGAGATATTCCGGCAGGCTGAGGGCTTCCGGCAGGTCGTCTATCCTGGTGAAATCCGTCGCTCGGGCGACATCCTTGACTTTGCTGCCCGCCGTCCCGATCCATACGTTCCCGCCATGGGCAGTTTGGCCGATTACCTGCAGCGATATCGGGAAGCCGGCCTTACGATCTTCGGAACCGCAGACACTGCCGGCGAGTGCGAGCGATTCGAGGAACTGCTGACGGAAGGGGGGCTCGAAGGTCGCACGGTCACACCGGCACTATCGGGCGGGTTCATTCTCAAGTCCGCCGGCCTTGCGGTGCTGACGCTTCATGAATTGTGGGGCCGTCGCCGACAGCGACGCAGCCACGCGCGCTTTCGCAGGCGCAGCGCGGCATTCGATCTTTCCTCCCTTAATCGCGGTGATCTGGTCGTCCACACCGACTACGGTATTGGTCGCTACGAAGGACTGCAAACGATCAAGGTGCGCGGTGAGTATCAGGAAGTGATGCGCATCCGGTATCAGGAAGACGTCCTGCTCTATGTGCGGGTTGAGCAGTTCGGTTTGGTCGAGAAATTCATCGGTTCGGAAGGCGCCAAGCCGGTTCTCTCACGCATCGGCGGCACCGAATGGGCGCGCACCAAGAAACGGACGAAAAGGGCGCTCGAGGATATGGCCGATGAACTGCTGTCGCTTTACGCCCGGCGTAAGGCAGCGGTCGGTCATTCCTATCCTTCCGACACTCATTGGCAGTCCGAAATGGAGGCGTCGTTCGAGTTCGACGACACTCCCGATCAATCCACCGCCACGAGCGAAATCAAAGCCGACCTTGAAGCAGCACACCCAATGGACCGGCTGCTCTGTGGTGATGTCGGCTTTGGCAAGACCGAGGTTGCCATTCGCGCCGCCTTCAAAGTCGTTCAGGAGAGTCATCAGGTTGCGGTATTGGTTCCGACGACGATTCTTGCCCAGCAGCATTACGAGACCTTCAGCGAACGACTCGCCGCCTATCCGGTCAAAATCGCGGCTCTTTCGCGGTTCCAAACCTCGCGTGAACAGAAGGCGACTCTATCTGCGCTCAGGGAGGGCGAGTGCGACATCGTCATCGGGACGCACCGGCTATTGTCGAAGGATGTAGAACTGAAACGTCTTGGGCTGGTGATCATCGATGAGGAGCATCGCTTCGGCGTCCGGCACAAAGAGCGCCTCAAGCAACTAAAAACCTCGGTCGATGTGCTTACGATGACTGCGACACCGATTCCGCGGACGCTGCATCTCGCGCTCATGGGCGCACGTGACACCTCACAGATCAATACCCCTCCAGCGCTGAGGCTTCCGATTCAGACCGAAGTCCACGCCTTCTCCGAAGAGTTGATTCGCGATGCGATCCTGCGCGAGACTGACCGCAACGGCCAGGTCTTCTTTGTCCATAACCGGGTCGAGTCGATATCCGCGGTGAAAGCGATGCTCGAGCGCCTTGTGCCGGGACTGCGCTATGCCGTCGCGCATGGGCAGATGGAGGAGGAAGATCTCGAGCGGACGATGCTCGACTATATGCACCAGCGTAATGACGTCTTGATTTGCACTACAATCATCGAGTCTGGCATCGACATCCCGAATGCCAATACACTAATAGTCAACCGCGCTGACAAGTTCGGTCTGGCACAACTTTATCAAATCCGGGGTCGGATCGGCCGGTCGAGCCGGCAAGCCTATGCTTATCTACTGACACCCCCGCGCCTGGCGATGACCACCGAAGCCCGACAACGCCTCGCAACTTTGGCGGAACTGACCGACCTCGGCAGCGGGATGAAGGTGGCAATGCGCGACCTCGAAATTCGCGGAGCAGGGAATCTGCTCGGTTCACAGCAATCGGGGTTCATCAACGCGGTGGGTTTCGATCTATATACGAAACTTCTTGAGGAAGCGGTCCGGACGGTGCGCGGCGACGAACCCGATGACACTAATGCCGACTGGGAGACGTCGGTCGAGTTTGACGGACCCGCACTTCTGCCTCCGGACTACATCGACGACGGCGACCTGAGGTATGACTTCTACCGCCGGTTGGCACGTGCGACCGACCTACCCGAAATCGACCGTTTGGAGCGGGATCTGGCAGACCGCTTTGGGCCGCCGCCGCTTCCGGCGGGGAACCTGTTGTGGATCGCGCGGTTAAAGTTGTTGTCGCGTCGCCTTCGCTTTCTGACTCTGGCTATAAACGACGGTTTCCTGGCGGCGGGACTGATCCTCCCTGAAGCGCCGGAGGATGCCCGTCGCAAAATCCATCAACTCCTGACTGCGGCCAAGCCGGACGAGATCGAATTCAAAATGACCTCACCAGTGCAGTTAATCCGGCGGTTTCGTGAGTCCGACCGACTTAAAACCGCGGTCAGGTTCTTGCAGAGCCTTGCCGAGTCATCTATATTACAAGGTTAGGCTGTTCCATTGTGCTGGAGTGCTTGTAAAATCGTAAACATAGCGAGGCTAACTTTGCTCCTCGCATCTGCGACTGCCTCTTTGCGATGATAGACCTTGTCTGTAATGCAGATCAAGGTCCATTACCGTATTCAGCATGACATTCCGCATTCTACATTCCACATTTCGGAGACCTTCTCTATGCGCCGTACGTTCTTCCTTTCGGCTTTAATGTTGACTGCAGCGCTGTTGGCGCTGTTTATAGGCTGTTCACGCCGCCAGGCTGTAACCGACGATACTATAGTCGCAACCTGGGGTGACACCGCGATGACCGTCAAGCAGTTCAAGGACTGGATGCTTATCCGACATCGCGACGAATCGACTGCTGAGAAGCAGCCCCTGAAGGAGCGGCTCAATATCATCACCGAGTATGTCGTCCGCGACGCCAAGTTGCTCGAAGGAAGACGACTCGGTTTTGCTGAACGCGAGGACATTCAGAAAGAGTATCGCTCGGCTGTCGAGCGGCGCGCTGGCGATTTGCTCTACAACGAGCGCGTCCGCGACCGCTGCTTCGCCGAGAAACAGATACTCGACTGGTACGAGCACGACCAGGAGGAGGTTCGCTGCCGTCATATCCTGATCGCGATGGACACGACCGTGCGGGGGCGCGACACGCTAACCTACTGGAACCGGATCAACGAAGCCTCGCAGGCTGCGAAGTCGGGCAACGATTTCACCCGGCTGGTCGATACCTACAGCGAGGATAAGTCGCTCCAGCCCGCTGCCAAGGGTGATCTTGGTTTCTTCCGATGGGGCCGGATGGTCGATGAGTTCCAGGAAACGGCGTGGAAGTTGAAGCCGGGCGAGATTTCATCTCCGGTGCGGACTCGCTATGGCTATCATATCATTCAGATGATCGAACGCCGCCCGACTAACTGGGACTATCGCACCTCGCACATTCTGGTCAAGGTCAACCGCCGAGACGCACCGGCCGAGACGACCATTGCATTTGAGCGTGCGAAATCGATCCTCGCTGAAGCCAAAAAGTCAGGCGCAGACTTCGTCCAACTGGCGCGCAAATATAGTGAAGACGAGCGAACCTGGGTCAACGGCGATGTCGGCTGGGTCGCCAAAGGCACAATGCCGACCGAATACTGGGAAGCCGGCCACAAAATGAAGGTCGGCGAATTCACCGGCCCGGTGCGCACCTACAAGGGTTACCATATTATCCGGCTCGATGAAAAGCGCGATAAGAAGCGCTCGCTCGACGATAGCGAGGTGCGTGAAGAAGTCCTTTCCAATCTCTCCCGCGTTTACCGCGACACCCTAAAGATCGTCGCCGACGCCTATCTCGACAGCGTCCGCCGTGTCTTTGGACAGGAATACGACCGGCCGGTGGTGCAACTTATCCTGCGCAAACTTTCCGACAAAAGCACCCCGACCAATGTGAACCTCTTCTCGTCGTTCACTCCGCAGGAACGGGAAATGCTTGTGGTGCGGGACCGGCTGGGCGGAGTCAAGTTGCAGCAACTGGTCGATATGTATGGCGACCACCGCTTCCCCCCCAACTTCCGCAACGATGAGTCGTGGGTCCGCGAGATGACCGATCCGATTGCCACGCCGAGATACCTTAATGAACTTGCCAAATCGGAAGGCTACTACGACCGCACGGAAGTGATTCAGGACGGCAAGCGGGCGCTTGACAACGCCATTCTGCCCGAAATCGAGCGCGAGATGGTCTTCAACAAGGCTGCGCCCACCGAGGCTGAACTAAAGCAATACTATGAAGCGAACCGCGCCAAATATGGTCAGGCAGCCAGTGCGTCGATCTATGAAGTGATGGTAGATGACAAGCAACTGGCGAACGATCTGCTCGGTCGGATCAAAAAGGGGGAAGAGATATCGAGCCTTGCCCGCCGTTACACGATGCGTGAAAACGCCAAAGGAAAGGGTGGACGACTCGGACCGTTTGGCAAGGACGACTATGGCCCGGTATCCCGCAAGGCTTTAGAGATGAAGGTCGGTGAGATCGCTGGTCCTATCCAGAACGACAAGTTTTTCTCGGTGGTTAAATTGATTGAACTTACACCGGAAAAGATCCAGTCGTTCGACGAAGTGCGCCGTCAGATCGAGCCAGATGTCCGGTTCAATCAGCAGGCGAAGATCAAAGAAGATTGGGAGGCGGAAATTCGCCGTGCCTACAACATCACCTTCCACGAGGATGTCCTTCGCGCAGTCTGGCCGGAGATTGAGCAGCTCCCCGAAACGACCGCTAAAGAGCGACGCGACTGGAAAGAACAACGCCGCCAAGCCGGTCTGCGCAAACAGAGCGAAGATCAAATCAAACTGAAATTGCGCCCCGGTTCAGAGCAGGAGTTCACAACCAAGGAGGGCAAGAAGGTCCAGGTCAAGATCGGTGAGCCGCGATACCTCGACAAGGAGGGCAAGGAAATCGATCCGAAGAAGTCCACGGTCAAACTGACTCCCAAAGGACAACTCGAAGTAAAGCCGGGGACGAAGAACGATTCCAAAGATGCGCCGGTCATCAAACTGCAGCCCAAGGGCGAGTGATGCTGAACTTAGAATGCAGAATGTAGAATGCAGAATGAGTAATGGGATGGGAAGTTGAATCGTGGTAAGGTCAGGGTGGAGATGCCGGATTCAAAGTGTCGTTCTAAAGGATCACGTGACCGCTGGCAGTTGGGTGAGTTACGAAACAGGTTCCCGATATCGGTAACACCTGCTCTTTTCTCATTGCTGATTCTGTTTGCCAACGGCTGCCGGCCGGTTGAACAGGGCGACACCGAACCGCCTTTAGCCCGGGTCGGCGACCAAATCCTGACCCGGACTGAACTGCAAGCATGGGAGGCGGCTATCCATACCGAGCCGGTTACCGAGCAGATGCGCACGGCATTTATCAGGGCTTGGGTCGAAAACGCCGCGCTGGTCTATGCTGCCGGTGAAAGAGGGCTTCACGACGACGCCTGGGTGGCAACGCGCGCCGATGACCTGCAGCGGCAACTTCTGGTGGCACGGCTGATCGAATTGGAAAGCAGCGCCTCCCAGAGCATTAGTATTGCCCGATTAAGAGACTACTATGCCAAGCACGCTACCGAATTCGTCTGGCCCGAAACCCGGCTTGTTGTCGAATACTGGCAGTCGTCGAACCGGCAGGCTCTCGAAGCCCGACGCGAGACTTTAACCGGTGCCCGTCCCGGTCCGGCTCAACCGGGAGAATTCGAGACTGTGTCGCAAGGAAGTCTGACGATTTCAGAAGTATCCGATACCGCCGGATCGCTTTACCGCACGCTTCATAATCTTCCTTTGGGGGGTATTTCCAACATCCGACAACTGAGTCATAACTTCTTCCTCTTTCGTCTTCTGAAACGGCATGATAAGGGCACTCCGCAGCACTTCGAAGACGTGAGCGACGTCATCGCCCGTCGCGTTGAAGCCGTGGAGCGCAGCAGCCTGAGGCATGAACTGGCAAGCCGCATGGTCGAAGACCTGAGACGACGCGGCAAGTTGGAATGGAATCCTCCCCGTAACGCAGTGGACGAACAATGATCAGGTTAGAGGTTGGGAGATCGAAGAGGATGATACTTCCCGGTGCGCTGCTGGCTATAGCGCTGGGATCGAGGATGCTCCCGGCGGCGGAGACGATCGACAGCATTTGTGTCGTCGTCGATGATGAGATCATTCTCGAATCTGAAGTTGCCTACGGGATCAACTCGCTCCTTCTCGAACAGGGCATCCGGACCGGTATCAGCGATGAGAAACTGGCCGAAGTCCGGAGGCAAGTTATCCAGTCCTATGTTACCCAGAAGATATTGCTGGCTCGAGCCAACGAGGAGACGCTGCAAGTTGAGGATCGAGTCGTCAACCGGGAATTGAACCGGCGGTTCGAAGCTCTCGTGCAGCAAGCCGGTTCCGAAGAACGTCTGGTAGAATACTTCGGTAGGCCGCTGCCCCGGATCAAGAACGATCTTCGCAAGGCGGTAAGGGAGGGGATGTTGATAGATATGGTGCGCCGGTCGCTCTTCGGATCGGTGCAGGTGAGTCGGGAAGAAGTCGAGCGTTTCTTTACCCGTAATCAGGCCGGGCTTCCCGAGCGACCGGCAAGCGTCGAGTTGTCGCATATACTATTGGATGTCCAGCCGTCGGAGGAGGCCATCCAAAAGGCGCGGGATAAGATCGAATCGGCCATGGAAGCGCTGCGTTTGGGTGCCGACTTCGACTCGTTGTCAGCCCTCCGGTCGGACGATGCCTCTGCCGCCCGGGGCGGGCGGCTCGGATTCACCAGCCGCGGCGATCTGGTTCCCGAGTTCGAAGAGGTGGCCTATGCCCTCGAGCCGGGTGAGATTTCCGATGTCGTCGAATCGCCTTTCGGTTATCACATCATCCGGCTTATCGACCGGCAGGGCGAGCGTATTTCAAGCCAGCACATTCTGGCGAAACTTGCGCCCACTCCTGAGGATTGGGAAGACCGGCGGCAACAGGCTGAGGAGATAAAACGTCGGATATTCGAGGGCGGGGAAGACATGGGTGCATTGGCCCGGGAGTTCTCGTCGGATCGGGAGTCGCGCGATAAAGGTGGACGGCTCGACCGGCATCAGGTAGCCGATCTCCCTGAAGAATTCCGGAAAGCGTTGGATGGGCTAAAGGATGGCGATCTAACCGCACCGTTCGACACCGAATTCGGCGTTCATCTGGTGCGCGTGGAGCGGATTTATCCTGAGCGACCGATATCGCTCAAGGAAGACTGGCAGGATATAGAACAGGCGGCACTCACCGCCCGACGCGAGGAGACCTTTGTCAAGTGGCTGCAGGAACAACTCGACCGGCACTACATCGAGCCGCCGTTAGTTGTTAAGAGTGAAGAGTGAAGAATCAGTCTTATCGCCATCGTTGACAATCTACATTATTCCGCATTTTACATTCTACACTCAGCATTTACGCCCGCACCAGATTCGGATGGCTTCCGGCAATCGCGCGCCGGGTATCGACGACCAGTTCGCACCACTTTAGCAACTGCGCATGATCGACCGGGCTGTGCCGGGTCGAGATCACCGCCACATCGAACTGACCCGCCTCTTCATAGTCGATCGAACGCCTTCCCGCCAGCGAAGCGTGCTCCCGGGTCCTTGGAATCACCGGAATAAAGGGATCGTAATAGCCGGTTTCGGCTCCCGCCGTCTCAAAGAGTTCTATCAGCCTGAGCGAAGGACTCTCTCGCAAGTCATCGACGTCGCCTTTATAAGCCAATCCCACGATCAATACTCTGGTTCCCTTCAATGACCGTCGGCGCTCGTTTAATGCCTTCATCGTTTGATCGATGACATATTCGGGCATTGCGGTGTTGATCTCGCCAGCCAATTCGATGAAGCGTGTCGCAATCCCATACTCGCGCGCTTTCCAGGATAGGTAGAACGGATCGATCGGGATACAGTGTCCGCCTAAGCCGGGTCCCGGATAGAATGGCATATAGCCGAACGGCTTGGTCGAAGCCGCCTCGATCACCTCCCAGACATCGATTCCCATCCGGTGGAAGATCACCTTCAGTTCATTCACCAGCGCAATGTTGACGCTGCGGAAGATGTTCTCCAGAAGTTTCGTTGACTCCGCAGTCGCACAACTCGATACCGGCACCACCCGTTCGATGATCTCACCATACATTGCCGAGGCAACTGCGAGACATTCGGGCGTAAGTCCGCCGACGACCTTGGGTATAGTCGCGGTGGTATAGTTGCGGTTGTTGGGATCTTCACGTTCCGGCGAAAAAGCGACCCGGAAATCAACCCCTGCTCTTAGCCCGGACCCCGCCTCCAACAAGGGAACCAACACTTCTTCCGTGGTCCCCGGATAAGTCGTCGATTCGAGCGATACCAATTGACCCGGATGCAGGTAGGGGGCTATCGAGCGGGCGGTCGATTCGATAAACGACAAGTCCGGCTCCCAATGCGGACCGAGCGGCGTTGGGACGCATATTATGACAGCGTCGGTTTCTGCAATACGGCGAAAGTCGGTTGTGGCGTCGAACATCCCCGCCCGGCTTACCGCAGCGACGGCATCAGATGGGATATGCTTAATATAGGATCGACCCTCTTTCAGCATATCGACCTTGTCCTGGTCGATATCGAAGCCGATCACGGCAAGGCCTTTGCGCCCAAATTCGAGGGCTAAAGGCAGTCCTACATAGCCCATTCCGACGATGCCGATTATTGCGGTATGGTCCTGGAAGGCGGCGATAGACGTTGCCCGGCTGGAGGTCTCCGGTGGAGTTTGCAGGTTCTTCCTTTTCGCTCTATGCTATTCGTTCACTTGGTATAACGTCTCGACCTTGGCGGTCAGGTAATCGACCAGTGGTGTAGAATCGAGCGGTCGTCCGGTGGCGACTTCGATCAACTTCGCCGGTGGGTACCTTCGGCCGTGGCGGTGGATTCTATCGGTGAGCCAAGTCCTTAGCGGAGCATATTCGCCCATCGCAAACATCGCATTCAGGTCACCGAGGTCCTCGGATGCCTTGGCGTAGAGCATTGCCGCGTTCAGGTTGCCGAGCGAATAGGTTGGAAAGTAACCGATCAGACCGGCGCTCCAGTGGATGTCCTGAAGGCAGCCTTCGGTGTCGGTCGGGACGGGAATGCCAAAGTAAGATTGAAACCGCTCACGCCAGACGCCCGAAAGGTCGGCAACTGAGAGATCGCCTGACAATAGCGCACGCTCCAGTTCAAAGCGAAGCAGGATGTGGAGATTGTAGGTCACTTCGTCAGCTTCAACCCGGATAAACGACGACTTCACTTCGTTGATGGCGAAGTGGAACCGATCGCGCGGCACACCTTGAAACGTCGGGAAAGTTTGTTGTAGTTCTCCATACCAATAGCGCCAGAAACCCTCCGACCGCCCCACAAAGTTCTCCCACATCCGCGACTGCGACTCGTGAATGCCGAGCGAAACTGCGTCGCCCATCGGGGTGCCTTCGAATTCCGCCTCAAGATTCTGTTCGTAGATAGCGTGTCCGGCCTCGTGAAGGACGCCGAAGAATGCCGCATTCCAATAGTCTGGATAGAAGCGGGTGGTGATGCGGACATCGCATTGTCCGATCGTCGTGCAGAATGGATGAGTTGTAACGTCGAGCCGGCCGCGTTCGAAGTCGTAGCCGATAGCGCGCGCCGCCCGTTCGGCGAAGACCCGTTGGGCTTCGACCGGGAAGTCGCTGCGCAGAAACGACGTATCGAACCTGCGCGGGGCTTCCGCCACTTTGCGAACGAGAGGCACCAGTCGATCACGTAACTGCGACAAGACCGCCGCTACTTCCGAGGTCTTTGCACCCGGCTCGTAGGTGTCAAGGAGCGCGCTGTAGGGCTCGTCGCTCCAGCCATAACAGTCAGCCTGACGCCGCTTTAGTTCCAAGACCTTTGATAGGTGCGGAGCGAATGCCTGGAAGTTGTTGTTCTCCCGTGCGTCACGCCAGGCCCTTTGTGCCAATGTCGTAATCCGCGACATCTCCTCGACAAGTTCGACCGGGAGTTTCATTGCGAGGTCGTAGTCGCGCTGCCACTCCCGGACGTTGACCTGCTCTTGCTCGGATAGGCCCGATTCGCCTTTCAACTGTCCAAGTAGGTCGCCGATGGCTGAATCGGTCGCCTTGCGATGCCTAAGTCCCGCGATCCAGGCGAGTTGTTCTGCACGTCCCGGGGAGGCCTTTTCGGGGAGGTAGCAACGTTCGTCCCATTCGAGGAGCGCTTCGATGCGACCGATTATGGCAACTTCACTCTGAAGCGCCTTAAGGCTTGTATATGTTGTTGTTGACAAGGTTGTTTACGGAATGAAGTTGATACAAAGGTGAAGAGTCGAAAGGAAGTGATGATGGATACCGGTTACAAGTTACCTTAATGCATCGTGACAGGCAACAGGCTTCAACCTTTACGAGCCCGTAGTCCGTTGAAAATGACGAGCAGCGCCACGCCGTCGTCCGCCACCAATGCCAGCCATAACGAGGTATATCCGGAGAGTGCGAGGATCAGAAAGAGTGCTTTGATCCCGATTGCGAGTCCGATATTGACGGCAACGATCCGGTTGACCTTTGCCGAGAGTCGCATAAGCCACGGGAGGCGGTCTATACGCCCGCTCAGGAGGATGATGTCGGAGGTTTCGAGAGCGGCATCGGACCCGGTGCCGCCGACGGCAATGCCGATATCTGCCGCCGCAAGCGCTGGAGCGTCGTTGACGCCGTCGCCGACCATTCCGACGGGGCCGTAATGTTCTCTAATGCGTCGGATAGCCTCCAGCTTTTCGCCCGGCAGCAGTCCGGCGTGGACTTCTCCGGCACCGACATCTTTCGCAACCTTCTGTGCAACGGCAGTCTGATCACCGGTAAGGATAGCCAGGTGTCCGATACCCTGGCTCTGCAGATCGTCGAAAGTCGCCCTGGCAGCGGGCCGGACCGCGTCCGAGAGCCCGATAACGCCGAGAACGGCTTCCTCGGACCGGACCAACACCGGCGTGAGGGCGTCCCAATCGCTTGAAGTGAATGCCTGTTGCGAAGCAGTTAGGTGACCATTGCCGTTATCCTGCAGCCCTTTTCCAACCGTAATGAGTTGCCCCTCGACAATTGCCTCAGCTCCCCGCCCCGGCAAAGCCCGAAAGTTCATCGGTGAGACCAGTTTGAGGCCTCGCGCGCTTGCCTCTGAGACGAGTGCCCGTCCGATGGGATGCTCAGAGTGAAGTTCCACTGAAGCCGCAAGCCTAAGTAGATCATTGGGTAATAGACCGTTAAGCGGCTCGACCCGGCGAACCGTCAGGCGGCCTTCGGTGATAGTGCCGGTCTTGTCGAAAGCGAACGCCTTCAAGCGCGAGACCTGCTCGAGGTATCGTCCGCCCTTTATCAGGACGCCGCTGCGCGCCGCCGAAGTCAATGCCGCGGCTACCGTCACGGGGGATGCAAAGACGAGCGAACAGGGGCAGGAGATGACCAGCAGCGCCAACGCGCGATAGATCCACTCGCTCCAGAGTGAGCCGAACAAGAGCGGCGGAATAACCGCCGTAAGAAGCGCCAGGCCGGTTACCACCGGGGTATAAACTGCCGCAAAGCGCTCAATCGTGGTCTGCACCGGTGTCCGGGCACGTTGCGCGGCTTCGACCATGCGCACTATCCGGTCGAAGGTGGAGTCCCCTGGAGCACGAGTCACGCGGATTTCGAGCGCGCCTTCGCCGTTCAAGGTGCCGGCGAGGACGTCATCTCCCGCGGATCTCGCAATCGGGACCGACTCGCCGGTGATGCTCGATTGATCGACGGAAGTGGAGCCTCCCACAACAACGCCATCTGCTGGCAGAAGCATCCCCGGCTTCACTAACACGTGGTCGTCGATGCGCAACTGGTGCACCGGTCGCTCGACCGGCTGACCGCTTTCAAGGCGAAGCGCGGTTCGGGGCGTCAATGCCAGCAACCTCCGGGTATCGCGACGGGCGCGGTTCAGGCTCGCTTCCTCGATGTATTCTGCAATGCCGAAAAGGACGACTAGCAGCCCGGCTTCAGTCCACTCTCCGAGTAGAGCCGCTCCGACAGCGGCTCCAGCCATTAGGAAGTTCATGTCCAAACGTCCCTTAAGGAGCGCCTTTAGGCCCTTCCATCCAACGCTCCATCCGCCGGCAGACATGCCCGCAGCGATCAAGACGATACCGGCAAGGTCATATCCGGTAAAATCCCGCAGGGTAATGCCCGCGCCTACCAACAGAATCGAGGTCACTATCGGCAGAAGCGGTTTCCACTGGAAATCATTCTCTGGAAGCACCGTATCCGTTTCGACGCGCAGAACGGCACGATAGCCGGCTCGTTCGACGGCTTTTGCTATCGCCTCCGGATGCTGTTTCCCCGGCGATAGCGTCATCACACCACCGGTTAAATCGACCTCCACCTGCCGGACGCCATTTAGTTTGGAAACGGCTCCCGCGACATGGGAAGCGCACGACGGGCAGTCCATTCCCGAGACGTCGAACGTAAGCAGCGATCTATCCGGCAAGTGTAACCTCGGCGTTAATACTGGTTGGGGTTGGCAGTTCTTCCCGCGCATGATCCCGCGCTACTGCGAGCAGCGCCGATACGTGCGCATCGGCAAGGGAATAGAAGACCATACGGCCGCGACGACGAACCTTGACGAGGTTGCGCTGACGGAGCAAACGCAGGTGGTGCGAAGTGCTTGACTGCGACTGGCCGACGATTGCTGCAAGGTCGCAGACGCATAGTTCCTCCTCCTGCAACGCCTGGACGATCCGGAGCCGGGTCGGATCCGCAACGACCTTGAAGATCGCCGCGGTGCGCAATGTGAGGTCTGTCGCTCCGATTGCCTGCCGTATCCGGTCCACAACTTCAGGGTTGACTTCCTGAACCTCACACAGTCCGGGACTGTCGAGGATGTCTATCATATGAGTCATTGTTTATATATTACGATCTCTCTCGCACGATGTCAACCTTATTGCAGGTGGTCATGCTCAATCTTTGAATTTGGTCGAGGGCGAATAGCCCAAGTCGCTTATCGGGCTTTTCATTCGCCGAAGGATCAGGACTTGAACAACACTAATGCGTATATTGTTGAGTACCGACTTTCGACGACAACCAAAACCCTGAACACCACCAACAAAAAGGTCAGAATCCTGCGACAGCCGCAGGAAATGTCGCAACTTGCCGACCTGTGGCATCGGGAAGGACTGCGCATTGGCTTAGTTCCGACGATGGGTGCGCTACACGCCGGACACTTGAGTCTGTTTCGGCTCCTTGACGGATGCTGCGACCGAAAGGTGGCGAGTATATTTGTCAACCCGATCCAGTTCGGACCGGAGGAGGATTACACTCGCTATCCGCGAGACGAAGTCTCGGATTTATCGCTACTCACCGGTGCGGGATGCGACGTCGTTTTCGCTCCCGAACGGAAAGCGGTCTTTCCCGATGGCTTTTCAACTTATATCGAGCCTGCGGATTTGCTGACTACGCTCTGCGCTCCTTTCCGGCCGGGGCACTTTCGAGGCGTTTCGACTATAGTGCTCAAGTTATTCAACGTTACCCGCTGCGATGCGGCTGCATTTGGGCTGAAGGACTATCAACAGGCGATGGTTATCCGCCGAATGGTGCGAGACCTCGACCTGCCGGTTGAACTCCACTTTGGTGAAACGCTCCGCGAACCGGACGGGCTTGCGATGTCGTCGCGCAACCGTTATCTATCGTCTGACGAACGCAGGGTTGCTGCAACGCTGCCGCATGCGCTTGAAGCGGCGCGCAGAATGGCTGCAGGCGGTGCTGTTAAGGTAGATGACATCATTAGAATTGTAAGCCAGCGCGTGGTTGACGCCGGTGCTCAGGTTCAATATGTCCAGGTTGTCGATCCGGACAACTTGTCGCTGAGGAGTGAGATAGGCTCAAAGGCCTTACTGGCAGCAGCGATCTTCGTCGGCAGGACTCGCCTTATCGACAACGTATTGGTAGGCCCGGAAGGTGAGACGAAACCGATTGCAGGCGGGAGCGTTGAATGACTATTAGGCCGCTCATCGCCGTCATCCTTGCGGCGGGCAAAGGCAAACGGATGAAGTCGGACCTGCCCAAAGTGCTCCATCCGCTCGCCGGCCGGCCGCTGGTGCACTACGTGATCGATCTGGCTCGCGATGTTAGTGCAATGCGCATTATTCTTGTGATAGGCCATGGACGGGAGCAGGTAGAGCGGCAGACCAAAGCCACCGGTGTTGAGTATGCCGTTCAGGTTGAACAGCGCGGCACAGCCGATGCCGTAATGGCAGGCAAAGACCTGCTCTCTGACTTCGATGGCGACCTGCTCATTCTCTCCGGCGATGTGCCGCTTCTTAGGAAGAGGTCCATTGAGCAAGCACTGGAACATCATCGCCGGACCGTCTCAGTAGGGACGGTGTTTACGTTTACGCCTGACGATCCGGCTGGTTACGGGAGGATACTGCGCAGCCCGGAAGGGGCGTTGATAGGCATTGTTGAGGAGAAAGATGCCGATGAGCGCGTGCGTGCCATTTACGAAGTGAACGCTGGAATCTACATCTTCGACAGCCGGGCGTTATTTCAAGCCCTAGCCCGGATCGACAGCAACAATGCTGCCGGGGAGTTCTATATCACCGACGCAGTGGCGTTATTGCGCAACGACGGGCTTCCTCTGGCGGCCTGGCATATCGACGATCCAGTCGAAGTTGCAGGCGTCAACGACACAGCCCAGTTGGCTGTGCTCGAGGTGCAGCTTGCCGTCCGTCGCGGCGGTTGACAAGCGGCTGCCGATTTCGTAATATGAAATGAATCACCCTTGTAGGGAGACAGGAGATAATTTTTATGAAAATCACAATAACCGTCGCATTAGTTGCGCTTCTTCTGGCGACAGTTGCGATAGCCGGGCCCTACAGCAATCAGACGCAACTCGGCTTCAAGGATTATCTGATCGGCGGTCGTTCGGGCAGCGGCTTGCTGCTCGATCCTTCGCGCCTGACGATCAACCATCAGGTGAGTATGGGTTTCAGTTCCGCCGGGCGGTCGTCGCTCCTGCAAAGCATGTATGCGACCAATATGGCTTACAAACTCTCCAATCCGCTCACACTATCACTCCTGATGGGAGTTCAGAACAGCCGTATCAGCGGTTACGGTATGGAGGGTGGCTTTTCGTCACTGGTCGGCGGTGCAGCACTTGACTACCGGCCGTCAGAGAACCTCTTCATGCGGCTCGAGTTTGTTCGAGGACCGGGTTACTATGGCCCTGCCGACAGGTTCGGATCGCGCCGCGACTGGCCGTTCGACTATGGTGCCGGATCGGACTTTCTCCGCACCGGTCGCTAACCAGTCTCCATGACTCGATTTACCTTCAATCTTCTTTCGGATACATCAGGTTCGCGATGTCCACCAATCCTCGGCCGCGAATGAGATACGACGCTGACGATCCCGACCGCCGCCTGCGCGTCCGTCTCGATCTCTTGATTGGACTGATGATCGTCCAGGTGCTGCTCTCAATTGGTCTCTGGGTCGATCGTTATCGTTCCCAGGGCGGGACGCCGCTGCCACCGGCTGCTCAAGAGGCGTTTCAGACACCGGAATCGGCATCGCCTTCGACACCTTCTTCGCCGCCGCTCTCGGTGCTCGACGAGACGCCGGTTACGCAGGTCTATACCAGCGATCCGGTGATCGAGGAGCCCCCCGTCGTCCGCGAGCCGGTTAGCGAGCCGAAACGTGAACCGGCAGCCGGATCGAAGATTCGTATTCAAGTCTTGAACGGCTGCGGTGTGCCGGGTGTTGCCAAGCGGGCGCGCGATTGGCTGGCGCGACGCAACTACGACGTTCGTGACGTTGGCAATGCCGACCGGCAGGACTACCGGATGTCGAAAGTGGTCAATCGCAGCGGTATCCAGGGCGCTGCGCGCGACCTTGCACGGGTGCTTGGCGTCGACGAATCCCATGTCTCCAATCAAGCCGGGCCAGCCGGGCTCGACTTCGATCTTACCTTCATCATCGGCAAGGATTATAAGCGGTTGCCGTTTGCCCGCTAAACCCCGCCGGGCACTGCTGCCTCGCACCCTCGCCCGCCGCGCCGCGCTCCTTGCGGCCGACAAACAGGCTCTCGACATCCTCGTCCTCGACGTTCGCGCTGCAACCGACTTCACCGACTTTTTTGTGATATGCAGCGGTGCTGTCGATGTTCACGTCTCCGCCATCGCCGACCATATCGAACGTGAAATGCGCGCCATGGGTTATCGTCCAGCTCATACTGAAGGCGCCGACACCCGACGCTGGATTCTGCTCGATTACGTCGATATCGTAGTGCACATCTTCCAACCCGATGCGCGCACCTATTACGCCCTCGAACGCCTCTGGGGGGATGCCAAAGTTGTGAATATCAAAGGTCTGGAGGAGTCGTGAGGTTGACGGCCGAAATAGCCGGACATCTGCGCGACCTGGCATCTTCGCTTGGCGTTGAAGTTTCCGAGGCGCGGGTCGAACTGCCGCGTCAGGGTGCCTTTGGCGATTTTGCTTCCAACCTTCCGATGGTAATCGCCGCGCGGCTTGGCCGCAAACCCATAGAAGTAGCAGAAGAAATTGCGCGCCGCTATCCCACATCAAGCGAGGGTGTTGGTGCCGTCGAAGCAGCGCCTCCCGGCTTTCTCAACTTTCACCTTGCCCCCGGCTGGTTTCACAATCTCCTGCGGGAGATCCTTGTAAGTCCAGGCGAGTATGGCGCCAGCCGCGAAGGTGCCGGTCGCCGGTGGAATTTCGAATTCGTCTCCGCCAATCCTACCGGCCCGCTTAACGTCGTTTCGGCGCGAGCCGCGTCGGTTGGAGATGCCCTCATCCGCATCTTCCGGCGACGTGGTTTCGATGCGGTAAGCGAATACTACTTCAATGATGCCGGACGACAGGTACGATTGCTCGGTGCTTCGGTGCTGGCACGGTCGGATCAAATTAGGTCCGGCATTGCGGAAGTCGTCATTCCGGAGGACGGCTATCACGGCGAATATGTTCTTGACATCGCCCGAGCCTGGCAGGAGGCTCAACATGAAGCGGCCTATGAGAATGACGAAAGCGTCGGGGGATGGGCGACCAACTGGATGCTCGAGCGGCAAAGAACGCAATTAAATCGCTTTCGGGTTGGGTTCGACGTCTGGTTCCGGGAGGCATCGCTTCACACCGACGGCCGGGTTGAAGATGTCGTGAGGAAGATGAAAGAGGTCGATCAGGCTTACGAAAGAGAGGGGGCGCTATGGTTCAGGGCTTCGGCTTTTGGGGATACAGACGACCGGGTGATGGTGACTTCGGAGGGACGGGCAACCTACCGGGTGCCCGATATGGCTTATCATCTCGACAAGTTTGGACGCGGTTTTGAGAAGGCAGTCGTCCTGCTCGGCCCCGATCACCACGGCGCGATCATCACGCTGCAGGCGGCGTTGAAGGCGTTGGGGCTGCCGGACAGTTTCTATGAAGGCATCATTGTCCAGCAGGTTAATCTCCTGCGCGACGGCGAACCGGTCAAGATGTCTAAGCGTGCCGGTCAACTCGTAACCCTCGATGAACTGGTCGATGAGGTGGGTGTCGATGCGGCGCGGTTTTTCTTTTTGAGGCGCAAGATCTCGACGCCTCTCGACTTTGACATCGAACTGGCCAAACGGCATTCGGACGAGAATCCGGTTTATTATGTCCAGTATGCCCACGCCCGCATCTGTTCTATTCTGCGCCAACCGGGAGCAGACGCCCTTAACGGGACCCCTGCAAAGTATCTGAACCTCTTGCAGGAAAAGGAGGAACTCGACGTCCTTCGGTCGTTGATGCTCTTCGACTGGACGCTTGAGGCGGTGGTGCGGAGTCTTGAGCCGTCGCTAATGACGACCTATCTGATCGACGTTGCGAAGGCGTTTCATTACTTCTATACGAAACACCGGGTGCTGACCGATGACCGGGAACGGTCTTCCGCGCGACTGGCGCTCTGCCGTGGGACTGCGGCGGTCTTGAAGGAAGGGCTGGAACTGATCGGCGTCGAAGCGCCTGAGAGGATGTAAGTTAGGTGAATCAACTTCACTACGGCGACAACCTCGAAGTTCTGCGGGAACGAATCTCGGACGAGTCGGTCGATCTTATCTACATCGATCCGCCGTTCAACTCGAAGCGGGACTACAACATCATCTACGACGGCGCGACGGCCCAGGCTGAGGCGTTTAAAGACACTTGGAGTTTGCAGAGTTGGCAGAATGAACGGCAGTTGATCTTCTTTGACGAGCCGCAGCGCTATGCTCGGTTGCACCGGTTCATTCAAGCCCTGGAAGTCTTGCGCATCGATAGCGATCCTTCGCTCTTCGGATATCTGGTCAATATGGGTATCCGGATCGTTGAACTGCATCGGGTTTTGAAGTCCACCGGGAGTTTTTACCTGCACTGCGATCCGACAGCAAGTCATTACCTAAAAGTTCTATTGGATGATGTATTCGGGAAGGCGAATTTTCGCAATGAGATAATCTGGCATTATGGCGGTTGGGTGCATCAGCGAATGAACCAGTTTCCTCGCAAGCACGATGTGATCTTATACTACTCGAAATCCGAGTCTAACACTTTTCATCCGCTTTCGGTTCCATGGGATCGCTATGAGTATATAAGGCTTCGCCGTCAGGCTATACACAAGGAGAGCGACGGCCGCGAATATATCTACGACAGGCGAGGCGGAAAAGGACAGAAGCGGTATCTCGATGTAGCAATGAATGAGGGACGTAGTGTAACCTCAGTCTGGGACATTCGCGCACTTACAAGTTCGGCAAAGGAGAGGTTAGGTTTTCCTACCCAAAAGCCGGAATCGCTGCTTTCCCGCATCATCCGCGCCAGCAGCAATGAAGGCGATGTCGTTCTCGATGCCTTTTGTGGCTGCGGAACTACTGTAGTAGCAGCACAGCGATTGAACCGCAAATGGATCGGCATCGACATCACCTATCTGGCTATCGATCTAGTTCGAGAGCGACTTCTCGATCAGTTTTACCGGGTGGAGGGCGAGCCGGAAGTCGAATCAGCCCGGCGCTTCGACTCCGAAGTGACGATTCACGGCATACCGCGCGACATCGAAGGCGTCCGGCACCTTGCGACCAGGACCAAGGGCGACAGGGTGCGCAAAGAGTACGAGAAATGGGCCGTGTTTTCTGTGGGGGGCGTCTATTCCGAGAAGAAAGGCGCCGATAGCGGTATCGACGGTTATTTCCTGTTAGACGACTTCTCCTCGGAAGGGGAGCATCAGATAGTCCGAGGTTTGATTCAGGTCAAGAGTGGGCGGGTCGGCGTGCGTGAAGTCCGTGACTTTGCTCACGTCCTCGAACGCGAAGGTGCTCCACTGGGGATATTTGTCACTCTTGAGCCACCGACCGGGCCGATGCTGCAGGAGATCGATAGACTTGAGCCGTGGCGGTCCGGACGCGGCAAGGTCATCGACCGCATTACGATGATAACTGCCGAAGATATCCTAAGTGCCCGGCTGCCCGCGCTGCCGATTCGTCGGGCGACAAGACGCGCCTCCCGGGTCGTCCCCGAAGTCGAGCAGCACGATCTCTTACAGGATAACGGCATTTGAGCACCCCCCTTCATCTGACCGTCGTCGGCTCGGCCGCACTTGACACTATCGAAACTCCGCACGGGCGGGCCGACGATGCATTGGGTGGCTCAGCACTCTACCTCGGCGCGGCCGGATCGCTATTTGCGCCGACGCACATTGTTGCGGTCGTGGGTGAAGATTTCCCGCAGCAATCAGTAGAGTTCCTGGCGGGGCGAGGCGTCGATCTGGGTGGTCTGACCATCGCCAAAGGTCCGACTTTTCGGTGGCATGGACGTTATCACAACGATATGAACCGGCGGGACACGCTGGCGCTCGACCTCGGCGTATTCGCCGGTTTCAACCCGCAACTACCGACAGCGGCCGCCGAAGCCGGCATCCTCATGCTCGCCAACATCGACCCGACGCTGCAAGAAAATGTCCTGAGACAAATGGTGAAGCCACGATTAGTGGCTTACGATACAATGAACCACTGGATCACTGGCAGCCGCGCGGCAGTCCAAAGTCTCCTGAGGAAAGTCGATCTCGTCCTCTTGAACGATGAAGAGTTGGCTCTCCTGACCGGTGGCCCGGCTACGATCGAGAATGCCGGGACCTTGCTCGAGATGGGGCCCCGTTTCGCGGTCGTTAAGAAAGGCGAACATGGAGCGATCCTGTTCTGCAAGTCGGAACCACCCTTTCTCTGTCCGGCTTTTCCGGTTCGGAGGCCCGTCGATCCGACCGGAGCCGGCGACACCTTCGCCGGCGGGATGCTCGGATACCTCGCTGCAACCGGCGATTTCGGGACGTTCAGTTTGCGGCGGGCGGTCGTCTATGGTACGCTTGCGGCATCGTTCGCTGTCGAGGCATTTGGAATGAACCGGCTTCAAGAGATCACTCTTGACGACGTCGAAGAGCGCTTCCGGCAGTTTCAAGCGATGGTGGAATTCTGATACCTCATTTTATAACTTGACAGCGTTAGAATAGTAGTGGTTGCTTGCAATAATTCATTGCCTTTTGCCTGTCGTTACCGCGAAGGCGGGAACCCAGACACGTCGGACTTGACTGGATGCCCGCCTGCGCGGGCAAAACGATCTCATATTTACGCGAACTACTGCGAGCGAGCAGTAGTTGTCCGGTAGCATGGACCATTTGTCGCTTGAGCAAGTTCCCGCCATTGAGTGGGTAAAGGGTGCATTACGGTTCATTGACCAGAGGCTTTTACCGGGGCGGTTGCAGGTCATAGAGACTGCCGATTGGCGGGTAGTCCGTAGATCTATCCTGACGTTGGCAATACGCGGCGCGCCGATGATAGGGATCGCCGCGGCTTACGCGGTCGCTTTAGCCGCAGCGAAATCAGGCAGTGCAGGGGCTGGAGTTGGCATGTCGAAGGTCCTTCGCTCGCTACGGTCGGCCCGCCCGACTGCAGTCAACCTCAGTTGGGCGCTCGGCCGGATGGAAGCGATTATCGGGCAGACGGCTTCGCCCTGGTGGAAATCCGCTTTGCTTGCTGAAGCCAAGGCAATCCATCGTGAAGATAGCGAACGTTGCGACCGTATCGGAGCGCTTGGCGCCGGTCTGTTGTCAAATGTCAATAGCATTCTTACAATTTGCAACACTGGAAGGCTGGCAACCGGCGGCATCGGGACAGCACTCGGTATCGTCCATACCCTGCATCGTCGCGGCTGGAAGGGCAAGGTCTATGTGCTCGAAACGCGGCCGCTTCTGCAAGGCGCCCGCCTGACAATGTGGGAACTGGCTCAAATGGGCGTCGATGCCACGTTGCTCGTCGATGCGGCTGCCGCATCCTTGATGGCGTCGGGAGCGGTCGGTTGCTGCCTGATCGGCGCCGACCGGATTGCTTCCAATGGCGATACCGCTAACAAGATTGGCAGTTTGATGCTTTCCAGGTTGGCAGGTTCGATGCGAGTCCCATTATATGTTGCTGCACCCGAATCAACTATCGATCGAAGCCTGGCGAACGGACAAGGCATACCCATCGAACATCGTGCCGCAAGCGAAGTCACCCGGCTTGTGAAAGGAGCATCGGCATTTATTCCCAAAGTTTACAACCCGGCATTCGACATTGTCCCGGGCGGGTCGATTGCGGTAATCATAACCGAAAAAGAGATTTATTACCCTCCCTACCAAGTTTAGATTCGACAGCGATAGTGGTGTCGGGTGTCATCACCCGACACGCCGTCGGGAGCGGACTCCCGACGGCACACAGAATGTGTCCTGGCCCGTTCACAAGACGATTTCAGATAACCCTTTCATCACCAAAGACGAGGCAGCCTTGCATTTGAACCTCATTACCTTGCTCCTGTTCATGTCGGCACTTCTCTCCGGCCCGTTTGCGGCGACGAGCGATAGTCCCCGCATCGAAGACCGCGCCCGGGAGACAACGCTCGACAACGGGATGAAGATCGTCGTCATCGAGCGACCAACGGCGCCGGTCTTCTTTTCGCTGATCTCATTTCGGGTCGGTTCGTCTCACGAGCAAACCGACCGCACCGGCCTGTCGCACTTTCTCGAGCACATGCTCTTCAAAGGCACCAAATCTGTCGGCACCAGCAACTTTAAGGCTGAAGCGCCGATCATGCAGAAACTCGAAGCCCTGGCCCGGCAGATGCGGGAATTGCAGGTCGCTCTAAAAGCCTGGCGTTACGATCCCTTCAACGATCATGCCGTCCGGGTCAAAGCCGATCTACCGCCCGAAGTCCGCGAACGGGTCGGCACCAGTGAAGCCGCCGGCTGGCGCGCCGTCCTCGAGGTTCTTCCAACTGTGCATGCGGAACTTCCCGAGGAGTGGCGTCGGGCACCCTGGATGCTGACCGAGAAGGGCACCGATTACTGGGCGAAGTTCAGGCAAATACTCACCATTCGCGCCGAAGTGCACGAATTGCTGGCGGAGCAGAAGCGGTATATCACCGAGAGCGAGCCGCTCGACGGGATATACGACATGCACGGCTCGGCGACTCACAACGCCTTTACCGCCTGCGATCAAACGACTTATATGGTCGGCCTGCCTGCCAATTGCCTCGAACTCTATATGTTCCTCGAAGGCGACCGGTTCCAGAACCCGGTATTCCGCGAGTTCTACAGCGAGCGTGAGGTGGTGATGGAGGAACTGCGCCTCCGGTCCAACGACCCCGATTCGCGCATCTATCTGGCGACCATCACGGCGGCTTTCTCGGAGCATCCTTATGGCCGCCCGGTGATCGGTCTCATGTCGGACATCCGCTCGACCCTCCTCTCCGATATGGAGGATCACTTCTATCGCTACTATGCGCCGAACAACTGCCAGATGACGATCGTCGGCGATGTGAAGGCAGAGGAGGTCTTCCGATTGGCAAAGGCTAATTTCGGCAAGTGGAAGTCATCGCAGGTGGCTCAGGAGATCACGATGCTCGAGCCGCCGCAGGAGGGAGAACGTCGCATCGAGGTTGAATACGACGCCGAACCGCAGTTGATGATCGCCTGGCACCGCCCCGCGGCACCCCATCCCGATGCCTATGCGTTAGGGATGCTGCAGCAGATCCTCTCGATGGGGGCGACCTCGCGGTTCTATCGCAACATCTTTGTAGGCAAAGGCCTGACAGCGGGTTCTCCGGGCTGTTGGGACGGGCCGGACGACCGCTATCCCAACCTGACCATGATCGCCGCCACACCCAAGGCGCCGCACACGCTGCAGGCGGTTGAGGAGGCGATCTATGAGGAGATTGAGAAACTGAAGATGGAAATGGTCTCGGATCGCGAACTGGAACGGGCTCGCAATCGGCTCCGGAAGTGGGAGTTGAGTCGGATGAAATCAAACCAATGGCTGGCTTTCTCAGTTTCCGGGCAGTTCGTCAACCGGGGCGACTGGCGCACCATGGCCGAGGACTACGACCGCTTGATGCAGGTTACGTCGGAAGACATTCAGCGCGTCGCCAAGACCTATTTCACCAAGACAAACCGCACCGTGGCTTACCTTGTGAAGCCGGCCACCGAAACCGTTGAGGAGGGACAATAATGACGAATATGATGAAATCAAGTCTCTGCCGTCGGATGCTTTTTCCGATGCTGGCGCTGTTCCTGCTTGCCGGAGGCTACGCCCAAGCAGCCAAGCCGAAAGCCTGGACCGATCTCAAGGTGCCGGCGCTCGAGTGGAAGATGCCGGAATACCAATCCTTCAACCTGCCCAACGGTATCGCCGGATTCTGCGTCGAAGACCGTGAAGTGCCTATCGTTGACTTCAGCATTCAGTTCACGTCACCCTCCGATCCTGCCGATAAGGCAGGTCTGGCAGACATCACCACCTGGACGCTGCGGCAGGGCGGATCGACCAACATCCCGGCCGACAGCCTAAACGACTTGCTCGAGTTCGGGGCTTCCAACCTCAGCATCAGCGCCGGTTCTGCATCGATGTCGATTTGGGGAAATTGCCTCACATCGGAACTCGAAACGGTCCTGGGACTGGTGCAGGAACTGATAGACCATCCGGCATATCCGCAGGAGAAACTCGACCTGCGAAGAGGGACGCTGCTCGAGCAGATCCGCCGCAAAAACGACCAGCCGGAGGACATCGCACTTGCCGAGTTCAACCGGATCATGTTTTCCGATCATCCCTGGGGCTGGGAGCCGCGGGTAGTCACTGTCAACGCCGTGACTCGCGATGACTTGGTGGCTTATCACCGCCTGGTCTTTCGGTCCCGCGGAGCCGTGATCGGCTTTTCGGGAGACATCGATGCCGGGCGCGCGAGTGAGTTGTCGGCGCGTTTCCTGGGGCACCTGAAGCCTGGCGATGCTGAAATCGGCAAACTGCCTCCTGTGCCACCTCCACCTCAGCCGGGGGTCTATTTTGCATCAAAGGCGGTTAGCCAAGCCTATATCTTTGTCGGGCATCGCTCCATTCGCTACGACGATCCGCGACGTGTGGCGGCGGAGATGATGAACTACATTCTCGGTGGGGGCGGCTTCACCTCGATCCTGACCAAGCGCATCCGGGTCGATGCCGGGCTGTCTTACTCAGTCTGGTCGAGATTCACCACTCCCCACGAAGATGAAGGCTACTTTCGCGCCGGCGCTTCGACCCGCACCGAGCAGTCGGGTCAGACCCTATCCTTGATGATCGAGACCATCCGCAAATTCGCCGAAACCGGCCCCACGGAAGAGGAATTCGACAAGGCGCGCAAAGCCTATGTCAACAGTTATGTCTGGCGGTTTGACTCCTCGTCCGAAATCCTGAACCGTCTGGTCTATCTGAAGTGGCGTGGACTTCCGCTTGATACGCCGCAGCGCGACCTCGCAGCCTATCAAAGACTGACCCGCGCGGACGTCCAGAATGCGGCCCGGGAGTTGATTCACAGCGACCGGTTGATGATCGTCGTGGTCGGGGATAAGTCAAAGATGGATCGCCCGCTCGAAGACTTCGGGACGGTTACGGAGATCTCGCTCACTCGGGAATAGAGGCGAGGCTTTGGCCGCTCTTCCTGATCTCATTCGATCCTTCCGGCCGCGGCAGTGGGTGAAAAACCTCTTCATTGCGGCGCCGGCTCTCTTCTCGCTCGAAATCCTGAACCCGGCCGTATGGCTCACGCTGGCGGCCGGGTTCGGGGGCCTTTCTGCGCTCGCCTCGGGGCTCTACCTGCTCAACGACCTGCGCGACCGGGACGAAGACCGACTCCATCCGCTCAAAAAGTATCGCCCTGTTGCGTCAGGCAAGGTGAGCGTCGCCACTGCTGTGGTGGCGTGTGTTCTGCTGCTATGCGGCGGCTTGTTAACTCTTTCCCTGCTTCCCGGTCATTCGTTGCGGGTTGGAATTGCCTACACAGGGATAATGCTTCTCTACACCCTCTTCTTGCGACGGGTGATGGTGCTCGATGTGATCGTCATAGCTACGGGGTTCGTCCTGCGGGTCTTGATGGGGGGGAGATGAT
>VGIQ01000025.1 GCA_016867835.1 Calditrichota bacterium
AGGCTGCATTGCAGTCGATGAATCGGCCTTCCGGCGTCGAGATGAAGTCGCCGGTCAGGTCGTCCTCAAAGAACTGGTGGTATTGCTCTTCGCTCTCCCTAAGCGCTCGTTCGGCACGTTTTAGATAGGTGATGTCCTGGCCGAAGATGAGGCCGCCCTCGGCGCCGGTGCTGCCTCTCAGGATTGTAATATGCCAGAGAAACGTCCGTGTTCCGCCGGGAGGACGTCCAATCTCACTTTCGAACCTGCGGCTCCACTCCCGGCTATCTTGAACAGCCTTTAGGAATGCGTTCTTCCATTTAGCCGCCGATTCATCCCGTAGCGTCAGTTCGAACCAGTCTCTCCCTACGGCTTCTTCGCGATTGATGCCGAGCAGTTGGGCTCCGGGCATATTTATCAGCAGGATGCGTCCCTCCCGGTCGAGCGCAGCAACGATACCGGCGGCGGCGTCGAGATACAGCCGGAACCGGTCGCGCTCAAGTTGAATCGTCCGCTCGGCTTCGCGTATCGCAGTAACGTCCCGCGCAACACTGACGACTCCGACGATGCTGCCATCCTGGGACCTCACCGGAGCGAAGTTGGCTTCAATACGCCGCTGCATTCGGCTTTCTTTAACGTCGAACTCGACCGTCTGAGAGATGCCCCCAAGCGCATCCTGAACGGCGTCGGACGGAATCTTCCCGTGCTCCGGCCCGAGGATCTCAAGGTCGGTCTTTCCGATGAAGATGTCGGCCCGGAAGTCGCCGTGGTCGAGCAATCCACTCCAGACCCCGCTGATACGGCCTGTCGTGTCGTAGAGGAGGATCAGATCCTGAATCGAATTGACGACGGTACTGAAGATTTCTTCGCGCTCCGCCAGAAGTTGCTCGTTCTTCCGACGTTCGGTGATGTCCTCGGCAAAGATGTCGATCCGCTCGGGTTTGCCTTCCCGATTGAAGATGCCGATGCCTTGCTCCCGCACCCAGCGGATTTCGCCCGTTCGTCCAACGATGCGATAGACGACTTGAAATCGGCGCCCTTCAGCAAGCGCGCGCTTGATCTCTCCCCAAGCAGCGTCGTGGTCTTCCGGATGCACCAGTGAATTGAAAGGGCGGCCAATTGGCCCCATCAGTTCTTCGGGAGTGTAGCCGGTTAAGGCACGGCAGCCGTCGGAGATGTATAGAATCGTCCCCGGTTCGTCGGGCAGCACACTATAGACCATGCCGGGGAGATTCCCGATAAGGGTCTTCAGGCGTTCGCGACTGCGTCCCAGTTCGTCGCGCTGGACGTGGAAGCGCTCCAGCAGCCGCGCCAGTTCGCCGAATTCGTTCGATTTTGCCATGAGCGGTCGGGCGGGCTCGAGGCTGCCCTCGCTAAGCGAGCGGGTAAGCCCTTTGAGGGGCGCCGCGACCCAGCGATTTAGCAGCAACAGTGCCAGGAGTAGTCCGAACGAGCCGGTGGCGAAGAAGAGCGTGAACGGCTTGGCGGCTTCGATGTGGAATCTGGCCAGCGATGGCGAGAAGTATCGAACGTGGAGATAAGCCGACGCCGCTGCCCCGGACGGTGGGAGGGGGATATCCAGGATTATTTGAGGACTGCCTGCTTCTCCCGAATGAGGAGTGCCGGACTCTTCCGTTTTCGGCTGACCATTGCTGCCAACCGGAGCAAGTTCCAGTTCGCAACCGGTCATATCGGTCAATTCACCTAAGTGGGCGTCGTCCCAAGCCTTGAATGCAAGGAGGAACCCTAACGGCCGGGAGACCCGCTTGGCATCGCTGGTCGGCTGAATAGGCGCAATCCGAAACTCGTAGAGTTCACTGTCCGCACCTCGCGAAAAGCCATGCTGAAACCAGGGACGAAGGGTATCGGATGACAAGACTGCCGAGCCGTTTGTCAAGGAGATTGGTGAGGCAGTAGCCAGGGGAAAGTGGATCGAGTCATTAGATGGGCCGGCGCGGCCTTCGCGCCAATGCTCAGAGATCAATCGGCCCGAGAGATCGACAATGCGCACTCCGTCGAGTTTGAAGGAGAGCACCCCGACCTCGAGGTTCTCTCTGGCCCAAGTCGGATCGGGGGATTTCAGATACCCTACCAGTTCATCCCAGTAGGAGTAATCGTAGGCGAAGAGACGCAGGGGCTCGCCGCGAAGGTCGATGACATCGCGAAGCAACTGTCTTATCTCATCTTCGCGGGTTTCGCGGATCGCCCGGTGAGCCGCCTGTCCTGAATGCCGCTGGACCAGAAGCACGACGAGGATCGACGCCAGGAAGAGCGCCATGACCAGCAACATTCGCGAACGGACGGAGACGATCATTCCTCGGGGAATGCTAAGATGATGATGATGATAGGATTGATGGCGGACAGATCTTCTCCCGCAAGTGCGGGAAGGACGCATCCCAAAGCCTAATCAATATAATTCAAAAGCAGAAGGATAGAAACGACTTAAGGCCTGAGTTCGGCGAGGAGTTTGAGGTAGGAGCCGTAGCGATCGCCGGGCAGGTCCGGAGTGCCGGCAGCGGATTGAACGGCGCAATTGGCTTCGTGGCTATGGCGACAGTTGCGAAAAGCACAGTGGCTTCCCAGACGGGCGATCTCCGGGAATGCATCCTGCAATGTCTCAGGCGTCGCACCCCACGGGGCGCACTCCCTTAGTCCCGGAGTATCGACCAGCCAGCCTCCGGTTCCAAGCGGCAGGAGCGACGCGACACTGGTGGTGTGCCGACCCTTGCCGCTATAATCGGAAATTTCTCCGACACGCAGATTCAAGGCAGGATCGATGAGGTTGGCAAGGGTTGACTTGCCGACTCCCGAAGCACCGGCTAAAAGTATGGTCTGCTGCGAGGCAATCTCCCCTAATTGCGCTATCCCACGGCCATCGACTGCACTGGCCAGGATGATCTCCTCGACTGCGTGCTGGTAGTTATCTATCCATTTGGAGAGAACGCTTAAAGTGACCAGGTCTGCCTTGTTGACGATCAACGCGGGTTCGATGCCACCGAGCCGGGCTGCAACGAGAAGGCGGTCGATTAGTCCAAACGGTGACTGTGGTTCGGCAGCCGCTGCGACGATCACGGCGAGGTCGAGATTGGCTGCAATTACTTGCGGCACCGGCTTCGAACCGGCTGCCTTGCGTGTAAAGAAGTTGCGGCGGGGCAGGATCGACACGAGTCGCCAGGATCCCGATTCTGTCTCTACAATCACCCGATCGCCGGCTGCCGGCTGGTCTTCAGGCTCGAACGCCCGACGCCACCGGCCCGGCAACGCCAGACGGTGGTCTATTTCATCGATGCGCACGACCGCGTAGTTGCCGGATATACGTAGAATGCGCCCTTCGACCTGAGGCAACGCGCGACGATCCCCCGACCTTGAATGCTGATGATGGGTCATACTACTTGGTGCAATTAGTCTTTGTCCTCTCCCCCCTGATTCGCGGGGGGGGGGAATAAAAGGGGGGGCAATGTGGGATTGCTCTACTACCCCCCCAAGGTCCCCCCGCTTTGCGGGGGGGCGAGACAAGATGATATTGCATCCTTCAATAATGGTCTCGATCCCAAAACGGACGAAGCCCGCCGTGCTGGCGGGCTTCGTCACCGGTTGACGGCTTGAGGCTGGCTGGCGCTGACGCCGTCCGGCCCCGGACGAAGCCGTTACTTCTTCACGGACAATATCTTATACATCCCGGTTCCACAAACGGAACAGGTGCCCTTCATAGCCGGGCGCCCGTTCTTCATGGTAACCTTCTGGGCTTTCGCCATCTTACGCTGCGCCTTGCATTTGACGCAGTAGCCCATTTCATCCATCGAAACCTCCTTTAGGGTGGGTTGAAGGGTTGCTTCGTGTGAAGGTGAAAGTTAAGCACTCAAATCGCAAAGTCAATAGGTGAAGGCCATTCCGGACAAAAAAAGTGCGTCTCCGCACAGTGGGGAGACGTCACCATCATCCAAGGCTGTCAAGTTCAAGCACAAAATGTGCTTACAGCGCGTCGCTTCGGCCAGAGCCTGAAAGTGGATCCGATTTAATCACCGGTCTCGATTCGGCCTGCCGCTAATGACCCGAGGGCTTCTTACGCGGCGCCGACTTCTTCGTTCCAGTGCCGGGAGGCGGAGTCGGTGCTGATGGCATAGCCGGGGGCGTCACCGGGCTTGCCGGAGCCATGGTGTTCATCGGAAGGGGTGGAAGCGGCGGTGCAAGCGGCGCCAGTCCAAGTTGAAAGAGCGCGCCTTCAGCCAAATTCCCGCCCCAGTATTCGACGATCAACCCCTCCTTTACCCGCATCATATCAAAATGGCTGAATTGAAACGATGATCCGTTGCCGGTGTGACCGGCAAGAAGCCCCTCATGACGCCCGGAAACCGTGTAATAAATCACTGCCATTTCACCTTCCGAAACGACCTGCACCAGAGTGAAAACCGCATCGGGCGAAGCGAATCTGAATTCGGCCAGCCTCCGCCGCAGACTCTCCCGCCCCGACTCTTGCTCACCGGCCATTGCGCCATGGTCGAGCATCGTTGCCGCAACGTAGGTATTCAGTTTGCCGACATCGCCGGTGACAAAGACCGCACGGAAGAATTCATTCGCAATGGTCCGAGCCGGGTGCCCATTGGAAACGGCAGACGGTTCCGACGAGAGGTACGGCAGCGGTGGTGGAGCAGACAACTGCGCCAACGCAGTTGCAATGGAGACGAGTCCTGTAAGAAGGCTGCTTATGGTAAGCAACTTATTAGAACGCATGGAATTGAGCCTTAATTGGAAAGCGATGACGGCGATTTACTTGAGATAGACCGCCTTTACCGGTCTTGTGTGAGGCGCATCGGGCCAGAGGTAATAGACGCCGACGGGTCCCGATCCCACATGCCATAGAGTCTGTTGACTCCCGACCCCGAAATTTAGTTCACCTACCTTGCGCCCAAGAGGGTCGAAGACATTCAAGCGCAATGGCGACTGGTCCGATGCTCGCGATACCGTCAGAGTTCCATTGAAGGGATTCGGCCAGACTTCGAGGAGCGTGAATGTCTCCGGCGACTCGGGGGGATCTTCCTCGCCAACTGAGGTCAACGTGAAGCGAAGGAACTGGAAGTAGAGCCGGAGCAATTCAAGTTTGCGCCCGCCCCAATCGACGAGCCCGCCGAACGGGAAGGTCTGGAGGATGATCCGATAACCGCCGTCGCCAACTACCATCGAGCCGCGATGGGCATTCGACTGATCGGTAAAGAGCGATAGACCGCCCTCGGTCGGCTCGATCTGATCGATGTAATGATCGACCACGCCCCGATAACGATAAACGAAGTTCTGCCCCGCAATGCGCGACTCGGCGTTGGCGGTCAGTCGCCGCAGATTTCCCGTTTGGGAGGAAACGCCCGGTCCGACATAGTTCGCACCAAGGTAATCCCAGAGGAGCGAATCGCCGGCCAAATTGGTCGCAACGTCCGGACCGACCAAAACGAGCCTGCCGCCCGCTTCAAGATATGAGATGAGCAACCGTTGTTCCGGGGCGGTCAAGCCTTGGTCGATGTCGTCGTCGCCTTCCCTCCACGATTCGAGGTAGAGAACGACATTGTAACGGAAGAGGTCGTTGGGAAGTTCCCGACCTCGTCCTTCGGGAGCCGCGTTCAGGGCGCCGAGCATCCCGGTTACGAGTTCGACCTCGGTGGTCATGATGGTGTCGCCCCGGTCGTCGGGATGCGGAAAGGTGTGCTCCCCGGGAATGCGCTCAAGAAGGAACAGGTGTAGGTCTTCCGGGCCGGGACCGGGCGTTATGTAGGCATCGAACCGCACACGGCCATCGCCGACCGGCTCAATATTGCGCAGACTAACGTCGGTTTCCCGGCCAAAATAGTCGCGGGTGCTCGGCTCGGTGTCACCACCGAACATTTCATTGAAGGTATTGCCGGGCCAGGGGTCACCGGCATCACCGCCGTTGGCGCCATGTTCAAGGTCGTAGTTCCCATCAGCCTGCTCAACGGCAACTTTATAATGCAGTTGATTACCCGATCCGGGCCACCAGGCGTGGTTGTTGTTCTCCATCGTCTCGTCGATATGGTAGATGACGAGACCTTCGCCCGGAAGCGAGCGGTCGAAGCCGATGCGGCGGCGATTTTCAATCAGGAAATACTGGCGTCCGAATTCTCCACGCCGCCAAATGAACCGGACATCGCCTTCGATCTCGACCGGTTCGAGGGTCAGGCCGATTTGGTTATCGACGATCGGGAAATAATCGAGGAAGCCGACCTGGGACTTGCACCAGGCGTCGAAGTGAACCGGACGGCGGCCCCCTCCACCCCATGAGCCGCCGGCCATCATCGACCAGGCTCCGACGCCGGAAGATTCGTAGGTGCCGTCGTAGAGGTCCGGCAGGCCGAACATCGAGTGGCCTAATTCGTGGCCAAAGACGCCGATCTGGCCATTCTCCGGCTCCATAGCGTAACTGGCGAATCGCACCCCATCGGGGCGAACATTGCCCGGCACCTGCCAGGCATGAGACCAGATGTCGTCGTCGGATCCGGTTGACTCTGCACCCGGCCCCGCGTGAACGATGAAGATCGCTTCGACGACGCCGTTACGGTCATTGTCGTAGTCGCGGAAATTGACATCGGCATCGGCGGCGCGGATGGCATCCTCGGCGAGCCGTTGGGCGTTACGAGGATAAGCCCCAAAGCCGTTCCGCCCGCCGACATAGTAGGCATAGTCCTGCGGCATGCGATACCAGCCGAAGACCTCGCCGACGATATGGACTTCGCCGTAAGAGTTCTCGAGATACCAGTCGCGCATGCTGCCGCCGTCGAACTCACCCTCAGAAAAGAGCATCGTCTGATAGTGCTCGACCGGGCTGGCACCGGTGTCGGCTTCGTTGTCGGCGAAGTCCGCCAGGATGCAGATAGCGCGCAGGATGGTTTCGTCGCTCCCGTCGCGGCGATGCTGCTCAATGTGAAAGGGAAACGGTGCATTTACGCCGCGCGCGCGAACCTCGCTCGTGATACCTACCGTCGAAAGTGGGCGGTTCTCCTGCTGCAGGCGCCGGGCGAGTTCGGGATGTGGCGGCATGGCATAGGCGAGAGCCGCACTCAAGAAAGCGAGCAGCGCGAGAAAGTGAGATGAAAGACGGCTCATTGAAAAGCCTTAATGACTAATGACCAATAACTAAGGATGATATCGATCGATGAATGGACGGCGTTAAGCCCGGAAGTTTGCACGTGGATTCAAGTACCTGCCATCAAGCAGGTCTTGCTCATTGCACTTCAATCTTGGGTCATCGAAGATCGCAGTTCCTGCGCTTCGTCTCGGGCGTCGATCAGGAGATCGACCAGTTCCGGCTCGAAGTGCGAGCGCTTGGCCGCTTCCATCATCCGCAGTGCATCTTCGGGAGGAACGGCTTCTTTGTAACAGCGGCGCGAAGTGAGCGCATCATAGACGTCGGCCACGGCGCAGATGCGTCCGGCCAGAGGAATATCCTCGCCCGCCAGGCCGTTCGGATAGCCGCTCCCATCCCAGCGTTCATGGTGCGTTAAGGCAATCGCTTCGCCGGTCTGGAGAAAGTCCGAGTGCGACCGGGTCAGGATCTTCCCGCCGATGACCGGGTGCGTCCGCATCTGGCCCCACTCGAGGTCATCGAGCGGTCCCGGCTTGAGCAGGATCGCCGGCTCGATGCCGATCTTGCCGACATCGTGCATCGGACTGGCGTAGCGCAATTTCTCTATCTCGCCCGGCGTCAGCCCGAGCCGCCTCCCGATCATGTCGCAGTAGAGGCTAATCCGGCGTAGGTGCGCGGCGGTGTCGGGGTCCTTGTATTCGGCGACCACTGCAAGCCGGTGTATGGTGTCAATCTGGGCATCGCGAAGTTGCCTCTGGGCGCCGACAAGACTATCGAGAGCACTCCTGAGCGAGGCGGAGCGTCGTTCGACAAGCCGCTCAAGGTCTTGCTGAGCCCGGCGCACTTCGTCCCGCGCCGTTTTCATTCGAATCAGCGAGGTGATGCGGAACTTCAGTGCCACCGTATCGACCGGCGCCGAGATGAAGTCGTCGGCTCCGACTTCAAAGGCGCGCAGTTGATGCTCGCGGCTAACCGGACGACCGTCGCCCGACACCATCACGATCGGCAGGTCATGCATCGTTCCGTCGTCACGGATGCGGGCGGCGACCTCATACCCGTCAAGGCCGGGCATATCGGTATCAAGCAGCGCGAGGTCGATGTCGAAGTGGAGTTTGGCTAACGCCTCGTAGCCGTCGGCGGCACTTTCGACATCGTAACCGAAGGCGAGCATCTGACTTGCGAGCGAGTTAAGCTGTTCGACCTGATCGTTCACCACCAGGATGCGTCGCAGTGCCGAAACGACCGGAATGATCGCCATGTCAAGTGCTCCTTCCGATGCGGGCTCCCGGCAGCCGGACGACGAGACCGCGAAGTTGCATCGTCGTCAGGAGGCGGTTCAGTTGAACTGCGCCCAGTCCGGACTTGCGAATGGCGTCATCGATCAGCATCGGTCCCGGTTCAAGCAAACGGTAGAGTTTTTCCTCATCACCTTTTAGGTCGGGCAGGGCAAGCGTGGCGGCGACGTTCAACACCGGCGCAAGTTGGCTCTTCAGTCGCTCGATGATGTCCGCAGCCGACTCGGCCAGATGTGCGGTGCCGTCCTTGATCAGTCGATTGACGCCAGCAGAGCGCATCGTTCCGGCAGCACCCGGGACGGCAAACAGTTCGCGGCCCTGTTCGATGGCTGTCTTGGCGGTGATTAGCGCCCCGCTCTTGGTCCCGGCTTCGACGATCAGGGTGGCAATCGAAACCCCCGAAATGATCCGGTTGCGCTGCGGGAAGTTGTGCGGCTCAGGCGTCGTTCCGGGCAACAATTCGCTTACGACCTGGCCTTGCTTCGCGACCCGGTCATAAAGCGAGCGGTGTTCACGCGGATAAACAATATCGATTCCAGTGCCGAGCACGGCCATCGTACGACCTCCGGCGGCGAGGGCGCCCTCGTGAGCCTTACCGTCGATGCCGGTCGCCATGCCGCTCACTACCGCAACACCCTGCTGAGCCAAATCGGCAGCGATCCGGAAGGCGAGCCGTGCGCCATGCTCGGTGGGTGCTCGCGTCCCGACGATGGCGACGCTATATTCATAGAGCGGCGACGGCTCACCGAGGATATAGAGCAGCGCCGGCGGATCCGTCGTCAATTTCAAGCGTGGCGGATAGTCGGCATCCCAATACGAAACCAGCCGCGCTCCGATCCCGGTGGCTTTGGCGATTCTGGACTTTACGCCGTCAAGCGACCTGGCGGCTTGATGGACACTTCGCCCAACTCTGAGTGGCAGATTGAGCGCCGAAGCGATCTCTCCGGCCGGCGCAGCGAGGGTCTGGCCCGGTGAACCGAAGAGGCGCACCAGTTCGAGCGCCCGGCTGCTGCCGATGTTGGGCGCATTCAGCAGGGCTGCAAGACCGAACCGGAACTCGTCATTAGGGACCGGTACCCGGGCTGCAGTCGGAAACAATTCGGGACTATGTTCCTTGAGATTGGACAAGAATCAGGATATGACAGACCTACTCAGTCATTTATATTACTGGGGACAATTAATTGTTGACACGTAGCGCCAGCATCTTGCTGGCTATGAGTGCCGCCAGGATGGCGGCGCTACGGTTGAAGTGTGTCATATGTTTCCCGCCCCCCTTAATAATGAGGTAGTAATGCTCACCAAGCACGGCGTCGAGGTTCCCGAGAAACTCGCACAAGCACTGACGGATCATCCCGCAGCACGGGCTGCCTTCGAGAGCCTCCCTCCTTCCCACCAGCGCGAATATGTGGAGTATGTAACTGAAGCGAAGAAGCCTTCGACACGCACCGCCCGGTCCGGCAAGGCAATACCCATGATCCTCGAATATGCCTCCTTCAGGAAACCGAAGCCCTAACACTTGATACTTGATACTTGGCACATGATACTTGACACTTATACCACCCCCAACCTTCTCGCCAATATATCCACCAGTTCGCCTAGTCCCTCACCGGAGAACGACGATATCTCGAGGTCGAACCTAAGCCGGCTCCGGCTGGCGCGAGGCAGATCCGATTTCGACCGCACGATGATCCTCGGCAGCCGCATTAGTTCGGCCGAATACCCCCCTATCTCTTTCAGCAGCCCGTCCAATGTCGTGCGGTAGTTGGCATCGTTCGAGTCGATAAGAACAACGAGCAGATTGGTTCGTTCAACGTGCCGCAGAAACCTCCCCCCCAGTCCCCGTCCGAATCGCGCACCTTCGATCAGTCCCGGAATGTCGGCGATGGTAAAGCGCTTGAAGTTGTCGAGCATCACCACTCCGAGATTGGGGGTCAGGGTGGTAAAGGGGTAATCGCCCACCTGCGGTGAAGCTGCCGTCAAGGCTTTCAGGAGCGTTGACTTGCCGGCGTTGGGACGACCGATCAGGCCGACATCGGCGAGCAATTTCAGTTCGAGGTGGAGTCGTCGCGACTCGCCGGGACGGCCCGGTTCGGCACGTCGCGGAGTCCGGTTGGAAGGCGTAGCGAAGCGAGCGTTGCCGCGACCGCCGTCGCCGCCGTAAAGAACGAGTGACTCCCCTGCCAATGCTAAATCGGCAAGAATCTCACCCGTTTCGGAATCCTTTAGCACCGTCCCGACCGGCAGGTCAATAGTAATATCGGCACCGGCCCGCCCCGACATTCGCGAGCCTCCGCCTGGACGGCCGTCTTGGGCGCCAATTACTCGTTTCAGGGCTACATCGGAGAGCGTCCCGACATTCATCGAAGCGCACAGGACGACGCTCCCACCACGGCCACCGTCGCCACCGTCGGGACCTCCTTTGGGTACGAACGCCGCCCGGTGGAAATGGACGGCCCCGTCGCCGCCTTTGCCGGCTCGAACCTCTATCGTCGCTTCGTCGATGAATTTCATGATGGGTCAAGTATCAAGTGTCAAGTGACAAGTGACAAGCAGCCTAATCAAACGGCACGGTCGTTTCGATTTCCAACCTACAAATAGAGTTCTTTGACTTATTCGTCTCTCACGCCACGAATCGCCGTCACGTGCCCTCACGTGACGGAAAGTTCGTGCTCATATGCTGTCACGTGAGGCACGTGACAGCGGCAATCGCTGGATAAATCAAAGAACTCAAATACTTGTTACTTGGCACTTGGCACTTGGCACTTGATACTTATTCTCTAATAGACAAGTGCTCGAGCGCAGATGCGCCCGAGCACTTGTCTACTCATAGAGCGGAAGTGCCTACTTCACGAGCGCCAGTTTGCGGCTGGCAACCCGGCCATCGGCAGCCTCGAGACGGAGCATATAGACTCCGCTCGGCAGTTCCGAGGCGTCGATCACCAGATTGTGCCGTCCGGCTTCGTAATTGCCGTTCGTTACATCGGCGATCAGTCGTCCGGCCATGTCATAGAGGCCGAGTTCGATCCGTCCGCGGCGCGAGAGTTCGAATCCGACCGTCGTCCGCCCGTTGAAGGGATTCGGGAACGACGGATGCAGCGCAAAGCCATAGACGGGACCGGTGCCCGGCTCGCGCACATCAGCCGGACCGATATCCTGCCCCGAGCGCGGCGCCAGCGCATAGCGGCCGTTATTCTCGGTGAAGATGCCGGTCATCGACTGGATCGTAGTGCCCTGTCGGAAGGAGCGAATGTTCGCTTCGCCAATCTGCCCCTCGGTCAGGCCAATGGTAGTGAACCAACCTTCGCCGGTCCGGTCGGTGATGGGCCAGTATTGCGTAGCATCGGGGTTGATACCGGAAAGGGTATCGACTTCAAAGTCGAGCAAGCGCACCAGCACACCTTCCAACTCCTCGGCGCGACGGGCAAAGGTGAGGTCGCTGACACCGCCGACCAGCACCGGCGCGGGAGGATTCTCCTGCCCCAGCACTTCGATGTTGGCAGTTTGGATATACGTGCAGAACTCCCAAACCCGTCGGTTCTGTGGATCCTGTTCCATGACGGTGCCTGTAACGCGGACGCGGGCACCGACCTGCAATTCCTGTTGAACGCCGCGCACCATAATACCGGACCAGCCGGCGGCGGCATCCTGGATCACGTAAGCGCCATAGGTCTGCGCAAACGAGGACGGGGTCGTTACTACCCCGGTTAGCGTTACCTCATAACCGCGATAGATCGAGTAGTCGGTCTCCCAGTTGGCCGGCCGGAACTGAACGTCGCGCACCCGCAGGCCGCCATTGTTACGGACCACATAGCCGAAACGGTAGTTTTGCTGCGGGCTGAACGAAGTGAGGCCGACGCTGTTGGTGGCCTGGATACGGTAATAGACCGTCGTCCCTTCGTCCTGCCCCGGAATCGACGCACCCCAAACATCACCCTGGACGCGCGCCATCTGGATCGCTTGTTCTTCGCCGTTGTTGTAGGAGACGAGCAACAGCACCCCGTCATCCGGCAACTGGTTGGCACCGCCGGGGACGACGGTGGCGGTTACCTGCACCGCCTGACCCGTGAGCACCATCCCGGAACTGCGGCGCACCGACCGCTCATCGATCTGCGGGCGGGCTTGGGGATGATTGTGGAAGATCCAGCCGTCGGTGGGGAGTGCAACCGGATCGTTCAAGTCGAGTTGATCGAGCGGAATGCGCTGATAGATCACCGGGTTGTTAGTCGCGGTGCCCTCGTTTTGAGGAATGCCGCCGGCATCAAGGTCTTTGATGTAGGTGATGTGAAGAGCATCATCGACGCGCGCCGAGACCGAAGGCCAGTTCTCGCTTTGGCACTGACCCGGCTGCGGCGCTTCCTCCTCCTCCCAACGGGTGTTGGTGATGTTGATCGGCTCGCGCCAGGTTATGCCGAAGTCGGTCGAAATCGAGACCATGATCTCGGCGTTGTTGTAACCTGCCGTCGAGGTGTCGGTGGCGCCTTCAAGGTAATCGAAGCCGTCACCTTGCTCGTTCACCTCCATGATCTTCGGGAAGTTGACCCAGACGAGGTAAATCTTGCCCTCTTCTTCAGGGTCAAAAGCAATCGAAGGCCGGTCGGCGTTCATCCGCCAGGCGCCGGTGCGGGTGGCGTTTGCGGTCCGGTTGAAATACCAGCCGTCGAAAACGAAAGTAATCGTGTCCTCCTGGCCGTTCCAGAAGAGCAGGTAGTCGTGCTCTCCGGTGACGCCGGTAACCGGATCGCCGCCCGGCTCGGGGTTCTCCCAGAAGCCGCAGACCGAGAACGCCGCATAGAGGCCTTCATCACCCCAGGGGTCAAACTGAATGTCAACGTCGGTGTAGGGGCGAAAGGTGTCGCCAAGTGCAGCGGTCCGGTCCACATTGACCAATTCGGGGTCGATGGGGATGATATTGGTCAGACTCCGGATGCCGTTCTGCCAGTCGAAGTCACGACCATTCTCGGAGACGATATAGCGAATGTCATTATTGCGCTGCCAGGCGCCGCGGAAGCCGTCCCAAGCACCGAGATTGGCACCGACCCGGTTGTGATGCCAGGCCACGACCACGCGGTTCGATGTCGGCGATGCCGAAACGATCGAAGTGATGCAACCAGCGGTATCGACGTTTATGGGCGGATTGAGCCACTGCCACTCTTCGAAATTGTTGTTGGTGGGCGTGCCGCGCCAGTAGGCGACCCGCTGCCAGATTTGCTGCTCACCGCCGTTCTCGGTCGCCGTCATATGGGTGATGTTGTTGCGGCTGATGTCCGCCTTCGGCCAGGCCAGTTGGACGTTGTTCCAGGCCGACGGATAGTGAGCGCTGAAGGCTCCGAAGCCGCGGGCAAAGTCGGCCGACTGCGCTGACCCGAGGTAGGTGCGATCCTGCTCGACGTGCCCGAGCACATGATAGATCGGCATCGCGCGGTTGTCGGCGGGCAGCACGGTGACCATTCCATAACCAGAACGGGTGCCGTTGTCGATCACGCCGCCAAGGTCGTCCGGCCCGAGCAGCCAGTTGCCACCCTCATCGAGGAAGTTGTAGAACTGGCGCCGGGTGCCGGCAATGTCGGCAACATAGCCGCGCATATAGGTGAAATGCACCCCGCCGTCGGTGTCGAGATGGACCATTTTGCTGATGGTCCCGTTGTGTTGATAGTCGTAGTAAGTCCGGCCGTAGGTCGTCAACTGGCCGACCGGCGGATCGCGCCGCGGCCGCTCGACATCGTCATAGACGGGAGTGATGTCGAAGACCGAAGCCGGAAGCGGCTCGTCGCCGGTAACGATTTTCACCAGTGGCGCGTATGCGGGGGACTTTAGGTCGAGTTGGGCCGGCACCGGTGCGCCTCCACGAGCCCAAAGGCTCGCTGCAGCCACCAGAAGGGTCATTGCCGTAGGAAGCAGAACCTTCCTGATCATTCTTTCCTCCTGAACTTGATGCCGGCTTGATTGAGCCGGTCGTGGGCATTTTCGAATTTGGGAGTCAACCCCGCCGGCAAGGCCGAACGGGTAAAACCGATTCATCAAAACAACTTACGAAACTGCAGCGGCGCTTGTCAAGAAGCGACTCGCATCGCTAGTCGAAGATACCAATCGAGGGCCGCTTGACCCCAAAAGAGCGATACGAGTGTCCCCAACGCCAGAAAGGGACCGAAGGGTATCCTCGAGCCCCATTCCCGCCGCCCGATCAAGATGGCGCCGAGTCCGATCACGGCGCCGGTCGCGACACCGAAAACGAACATCCCGAGCGTATGCCAGGGCCCGACGAAGAGCCCGATCATACCGCCTAACTTGACGTCGCCATAACCGAGCGTCTCCTTCCGGAAGAGCACTTTGCCCAGAAGCCCCATGAAGATCATCAGCCCCAACCCCATCAGTCCGCCGAGCAACATCATCAGGACGGCGTCGCGCCGGAGCAGCAACGTTGTCGCAGCAGCGATGAGGGCTCCGGAAAGGGTAATTGCATTCGGAAGTCGCATCGTGTCGAGGTCGATGGCCGAGAGCGCGAGGAGGAGAGCCGCGAGCGCGGTGTAGTGCAGCGCATCCCAGGTCAGGCCGAACTTCATCAACATCGCAACGGCCAACAGCCCCATAAGCGCCTCGACAACCGGGTAGCGCAACGATATCCGCCCCCGGCAGCCGGCGCACCGGCCCCATAAAAAGATATACGACAGGATTGGGATATTTTCGAGCGCCCTCACCGGCCGTCCGCAATGAGGACAGTGCGATCCCGGCCGGACGATAGATTCGCCGCGTGGCACCCGGTGAATCACCACGTTAAGAAACGATCCGACCATCGTCCCCAGGATGAAGATCAGCACCGGCAGGAAAGCCGCAGACTCAAGAACCTGGAGTGAAGAATTTAGTATAAAGAACGAAGAATGAATTGTGACTGAAGAATGAGAGATATGCTCTAATGCAAGCCGGTCGTCCGGCGAAGCCACCCGATAACTGCGACTATTCCCTCAAATCAACCGAACACGGACCCGTACCCATAAAGCCGTTACTACCTACGCCATAATGTAGCCGTTTAAATCTAAGGCTGAAGGTCGGAAAGTCCAATAGGTATAGGTATAAAGTATAAGGCAATGGCATCCGATCCATCATTGTGAAACTGCTTCAGACAGGTGAAGCATTCAATAGGATAGGGCATCTCGGTCATAGAGGCATTGAGGTGCAAAGGGGACGAGATGGTCGTCACCCTATTACATCACCAGTTCCCGCGTGTCGCGGGCGATGACTAGTTCCTCGTTGGTCGGGATCACCATTATGCGGACACCCTCGCCACTGTCGATGAAGCGTTCGATTTTCGATGATGCCGAATTAGCGCCTCCGTCAAAGTGCACATTAAAAGTGTCCAGACCGGTCAGCGACAGTTCCCGCACCTTAGCCGAGTTCTCGCCGATGCCGCCGGTGAAGACGATGCCGTCCAGACGTCCCAACGCGGCAGCATAGGCCCCGATGGTCTTTTTCACGCGATAAGCGAAAATGTCGAGCGCGGTCTGCGCTCGCGCGTTGCCGGCAGCGGATTCCGCCTCGATCTCACGCATATCATTAGAGACGCCGGAGATACCCAACAGGCCGGAGTGCTTGTTGATGAGCGAGGTCGCTTCGCCGATGCCGATCTCCTCGCGGCTCATGATGTAGAGGAGAGCACCAGCATCGAGATCGCCGGTGCGGGTGCCCATCAGAAGGCCTTCGACCGGAGTGAAGCCCATCGTCGTATCGATCGAGATGCCGCCCTGGACTGCAGCCATGCTGCAACCGTTGCCAAGGTGCGCGGTGATGAGGTTGATTTCCTCGAGAGGACGGCGCATCAAGTCTGCGGCTCGCGACGCAACATAGCGATGCGAGGTGCCGTGAAAGCCGTAGCGTCGGACGCCGTATCGCTTGTATAGGATAAATGGCAGGCCGTAGAGGTAGGCGTAGTCAGGCATCCGGTAATGAAACGAGGTGTCGAATACGGCGACCTGCGGAGCATTTGGCAACAGCGCCTTGCAAGCCTGAATGCCTTTGATGTTGGCGGGATTGTGGAGCGGCGCCAGTTCGATGCAGTCGTGAAGTTGCGCCATCACTTCGCTGTCGATCCGGACCGAGGCGGTGAACCGTTCGCCGCCGTGAACGACACGGTGTCCAACAGCCGCAATCATCGCGCGGTCGGTGATGACGCCGTGATTGGGCGAGAGCAGAATCGCGAGGATATACTCGATTGCCTGCTGGTGATCGATGATCTCTCCCGCCAGTTTGACCTTATGGCCATCGTGCCGCTCCTGAGTCAGAATCGAGCCGCGCGCGCCGATGCGATCGACCATTCCCCAAGCGAGGCAGACTTCGCCCTCCATCTCAAAGAGACGGAATTTTACCGAACTCGAGCCGCTGTTCAAAACCAGGATGAGCATTGCCGGAGCCTATTTATGCAGGGTTCCTATTGCAGGGAAAGTCTATCGCTTCCCTTCGCAACGGGACGGAATTGCGGCATTGCAGACGGCGAGGGTCAATGACCGTGATGATGATGGTGATGATGGTGCTCCGGGTTGTCGCACTCCTCTTCATCGCAGTCGTCGATCAGTTCGTCAGGATGGGTGTTGAGATAGATGATGTTGCCGTCGGGGTCTTCGATGGTCGCGCCGACGGAGCCATCTTCCTCCAGTTCCGGTTCGCTCTTGAAGACGACTCCCCGCTCTTTCAATTTGGCGGCAAGTTCACGCACCTCGACGCCGCGGAAGTTGAGCATATTACCAGTGATATGTCCTTCGTATAAGGCGATACGGTAGGCGTCGTTCTCCATCACCGCCCAGCCTTCGAGCGGATCGCCGCCGACGATCTCGAAACCGAGACGGGCGTAGAATTCGGTGGACTTCGCCAGATCCTTTACCGAAAAGCAAATCTCAAGCCAGCCGAGATCGACTTCGGGGGTAAATTCGCCTTCGAGTGGTTCTTGTTCCAGGTTCTCTCCCAATGATGTTAAAATGGATGGGCGGGTCGATACACGCTCGCTAAATCCTGCCTCACGCCGTCGCAGCGACAAGGATACTTTGCGCGCCATTGCCGTTCATTCCGATTGCGGCTGCTGTATCGTCGCGCTTTTCGTCCATCGGTCGCAAGCCTATCCGCCGCTCGGCCGATTGCAGCAACTCCTGCAGCATCCGTGAATAGGTTCCTCCGCCGAGCCGGAACATCTTGGCCAAATGGCCATCCCAACACCAGCCCGGATTGGGATTGACTTCGAGCAACTTCGGCCGGCCGGCGGCATCGAGCCGCCAATCGAACCGGGCATAGTCGCGGCACTCGAGGCGGGTGAAGAGACGCAAACACCAGGCGACGATCATCTGGCGCGTCTCTTCAGGAAGATCGGCAGGAACCGACCTGATCTGCCAGTAGGGTGATTCGGGCAGCCATTTCGCTTCGTAGCCGCAGATGTGCGGCAAGCCTTCGGGCAGCACCGAATAGTCCTCCTCGATGACCGGCAGGACGAGGTAAGATTCGGGCGGGTTGCCGATGATCCCAACGCTGATATCGCGACCGGTTAGAAATTCCTCGACCAGGAGCGGCTTGTCATAGCCGAACTGTCCACGGATGTCGAGTATCGCATTGGCAAGGTCCTCGTGGTTATAGGCAATCGAACGCTGGGTGATGCCGAACGACGAGTCTCCATAATTCGGCTTGACGATCATCGGGAAGGCGACCGGCAGTTCGAGCCGGATGTCGCCCGGCTTGACGAAGATCGCTTCCGGCACCGGGATTTCCATCTCCTTGGCAATCCCCCGCACCAGCGACTTGTCATAGCAATACGCAAGACATTGCGGACCGGCACCGGTGTAGGGGATGTCGAGTTGTTCCAGGAGCGCGGGGATATGGAGTTCCCGCCGCGGATCGTTGCCGAAGCCTTCGTCGCAAAGGTTGAGGACATAGTCGAATCGCCCGGCGAGTCGCTTCAAATCGGAGGCGAGCGAGTCATGGCTGTTCAAATATGCGAAATCGTAGCCGGGAATCTCCTTAAGAGCCGCTTTCATCTGGTCGATGGTATAGAAGTCGTCGTCGTCCCAAACGGTGAGCGGTTTTAACGGGTCAGGTTTGGAGGGGTCGCCAAGGAGAACGACCACATTACGGACGTCGCTGCGCGCCTTCTTTCTGCGGGGCGTCCAGTCCTTGCGGCAGACCGAGGTCGCGACGAGCCGCTGGGCCATCATCCCGAGGTCCTGGTTACGCGCCGAATTGGGGCTGAACTCGGCGTGCAGGGTGAAATCGCCGATACCGGCTGTTTTCATCAGGTCGGCGAGCGACTCGCGGTTGTAGAGCCGTTCGGCGTAGAACTGATCGACCAGCACCCCGCGGTCGACATGGGTGATCACCTCACGGGTGATGAGCCGGTCGCCGCCGGCGGAGAGGGAGCGCTCGCGGCATACGAAGTGCTTGCGGTCAATCCACTCCCAGGAGCGCGGCTGGTAGTGCGCCCGGACAAAGTCGCCGTCGGTTACGTCCACGAGCAGCCGCCCCCAGGGCCGCAGGGTGCGAAGAATTTCCTTGAGGACGCGGAGGTCGTCGGCAACCGATTCAAAGTATCCGAAACTGTTGCCCAATATGGTGATGACGTCGAAGGCATCGGCGGGATAAGGCAGTTTGCGCGCATCGCCTTCGCGAAAGCGAACCTGGAGGCCCTCCGAGCGAGCTGTCGCCTTGGCGCGCTGGATCAGGTAGTGCGACCGGTCCAGTCCTTCGACATTGCGCAACCCCCGACGCGCCAGTTCGAGGCAGTGCCGGCCTTGCCCGCAGCAGAGATCGAGCAGCGGCTGTTCGGGCGCCAGTCTAAGCAGATCCGAAAAGAGATCGACTTCGGTGCGGGTAATGGCGTCGTCGGCGACGACATCGGCATCGGTCTTCAGGTAGAGGGAATTAAATATGCCCCGCCACCAATCGGACCGGACATGTTCCTCGAGATTGGGAACCGGGCCGAGAGCCGCGCGGCGCCGGTCGCCGTTGCGGGGGCGAGGTTGGGGAGGTTTGTCGCGGTCGGAACTGACGCGCTTCTGCATCTTATTGATATCTAAAAGTTAATCTTGTCAGCCGGGGCGATGACCCCGCTGCCGGTAAAGATAGGAACAGCCTGACGGGTAATCAAGTTCCCAACTCACTCTTCACACATCGGTTGGAGAAGGGGTGTGCCGTTCGTATCTTATGATAAGTAACGCCGACGTTGTTGCAACGTTGGTCATTATTCACAAGAATACGTCAGATCAAACAGGTGCCCTCACTCACCGATAGACACCGTCCCTCCCGGACATTCAAACTGGCCGGACTTGCCCTTGGGCTTGCGGCCGGGGTCTGGCTGGTTACCCGTTTCGTCAATGCCGGCGGGAACATCCTGACCGAGGCGCAGAAGATCACTCAGGTAATGAGTCTGATCCAGCAAGCCTACGTTGAACAGCCCGACATGGAGAAACTGAGCGAGGGAGCAATAGAGGGGATGCTGAAAAGACTGGATCCGCATTCGGTCTATATCCCTCCCGCCGAACAGAAGGAGATCGCGGAGCGGGATCAAGGCGAGTTCGAGGGGATCGGCATCTCCTTCGTCATCCAGAACGAACTGATCACTGTCATTTCGGCGATACCGGGGACCCCTGCCGACCGGCTCGGAATTCGTTCCGGCGACCGCATCGTCGAGATCGACGGGATCAGTGCTTACGGTATTACCAGCGATGAGGTCTTCAAGAAACTGCGCGGCAAGCGGGGCACGACGGTCAAGGTGAAGGTGGCCCGGGAGGGTGCTCCGGAACTGATCGATTACACGATCATCCGCGACGCCATCCCGATCCACTCAGTTTGGGCATCGTTTATGCTTGACGACTCGACCGGCTACATCCTCCTAAACCAGTTCATGGCAACGACGAGCGGCGAATTCGACGCGGCTCTCCGGCAAATGGAGAGTCGGGGGATGACTCGGCTTGTCTTCGATCTGCGAAACAACCAGGGCGGGCGGCTGAACGAAGCCGTCGAAGTGGCGGATATGCTGATTCCGGGACGGCACCCGATCGTGTCGCGAAGAGGCCGGATCCCGGGCGAAGACTCAACCTATTACTCGACCGACAGGGCGACGCATCCGCAATTCGATCTGGTAATCCTGGTGAGCGGCGGGACCGCGTCGGCCTCGGAGATCGTCTCCGGCGCGGTGCAGGATCTCGACCGGGGACTGATTATTGGCCAACAGACCTTTGGCAAGGGGCTGGTGCAGTTTCCCTATGCTCTGAAAGGCGGCGGCGTGATTAGGCTCTCGACCGCGCATTATTACACACCTTCGGGACGGCTCATTCAACGGCCCTACGATAAAGGGCGGGGCGAATACTACGCCGTCCGAATGCGCGGCGGTGATGACACGACCAAGCATATGGCTTTCAAGACCCTCGGCGGACGGACGGTCTATGACGCAACCGGCATCACTCCCGATTCGACGGTCGAGGACCACAAGATTACTGGAGCCGCGGCGCAACTTATCGGCGCGCAAGTGATGTTTCCCTACGCGCAGTCGCTGGTAAAGGTGAAGGGTCTCACGCCGGACTACGGCTTTGACCGGTACTTGCTTGAGTTCTCCATCACCGATGCCGACCTGAAGCAACTCATTGAAGTCGCCAAGGAGAAGAAGGTGAACTATCCCGAAGACCTCCTATCGAAGGATCGCGACTACCTGGCGACGCTGCTGAAAGCAGAGATCGCCCAGATCGTCTGGAACAGCCGCGACTACTACTACCGGGTGATGGCCGAGTCCGATCCCGTGGTGAAAACTGCGCGAAGCCTCTTTGGAAAGGCACGCGATGTGGCCGCGGTCTGGCGCCGGGCTTCGAAGAGTTGACAGCGACCCGGCGGGGGCTTAACTTGTGAATCGTTCGATGGCAGGAGTGGCCACCGGTCCTCTCTGCTGGATTGACAGGACCTACCCTGCCAAACAATGGGCAGACCGGATTCCCTATCCATCCGGGAGGGCGGGTCTGTCCGGCTCTATTTCGACACCAGAGGAACCTTATGGTAGATTATTTCGTCCGGGGTGGCGCCTTCATGTGGCCCATTCTCATCTGTCTCATCATCGGACTGATGTTCGCGCTCGAGCGCGCCTGGACGCTGACCCGCGCCAGCATAAATGCGCGAAAGTTCACCCGCCAGATTCGGGAGACCATCACCGGCGGTTCGGTTGACAAGGCAATCGAACTCTGCGCCAACACCCGCGGGCCGGTGGCGAATGTGCTCCACGCCGGGCTGCTACGCGTCGGGCGCGGCATTGAGCATGTCGAAAAGGCGGTGATGACGGCCGGAACAATCGAAATGGCCTTCCTCGAGCGCAACCTCGTCTGGCTGGCGACGGTGATCTCGATTGCCCCGATGCTCGGCTTCCTCGGCACCGTCAGCGGGATGATCAACGCCTTCGACGCCATCGCCAAGGCGAACGACATTTCGCCGGCGCTGGTCGCAGCCGGAATCGCCGAAGCGCTCCTGACGACCCTCTTCGGGCTGGTGGTCGCGATCATTATTCAGTTCTTCCATAACTTCTTCGTGTCGCGCATCGACAAGATCGTTTCCGATATGGAGGAATCGACCCAGGACTTCGTCGATCTGTTGGTCGAAAAGCAAGTAGCATAAGGCTTAGGGCTCAGGGTTCAAGGCTCAAGATTTCCAGCCCCAGCCCTGATCCATAAGCCTAAAGCCTTGAGCCCAATGCCTTGAGCCTTAAGCCCTAAGCCCATCCCCATGCTCGTCGAAAAAAAGAAGAAGCGCGAAGCCGAGATCCCGCAGGCCTCTCTGGCGGATATCGCCTTTTTGCTCCTGATCTTCTTCCTCGTCACCACGACGATGGATGCCGACAAGGGCATCCATATGGTGCTGCCTGAGCGCGGCGGCGAAGTGAAGATCAACCCGCAGAACATTGCCAAGATTCTGGTCAACGAGGCGGGGCTGATCCTCTTCGACGGCAAGCAGTGCGACGATGCGGAGTTGAAGGAACTCCTCGGCGCGAAGTTGAAGGAGCGCGGCTATGACGCCGAAGGCAGCCCGAAGTTGATCGTCTCCATCAAGACCGACCGCGAGACCGCTTATGAGCGCTACATCAACGTCCTCGACGTGGTGAAAGGCTCGGGCGCGACGAAGATATCCATCGCGGAGCCGGATAAGGAGTAGTCGTTGAGTCGTTGAATCGTTGAGTGATCATCCCGGTCGCGGCGCAAGGGATTGCGCCCGCCCAAAGCCCATAGCCCTAAGCCTTAAGCCCTTAGCCCTGAGCCTTCTCCCGTGTTCACCAAGAAGCAGAAACCGCAAGGCGGCATCCCGACCGCCTCGTTGCCCGACATCATCTTCCTGTTACTCTTTTTCTTCATGGTGACGACGGTCATCAAGAAGACGCAGGGCATCCCGATCGTCACGCCGGCCGCCGACCAGACCAAGAAGATCGAGTCGAAGCGGCATCTGGCTTACATCTGGGCCGACGACCGGAACACCATCTCGATCGACGACCGGCTGATCCCGCTCGCGGCGATCGGCACCATCTCCGGCATCATCCGTCAGAAGTTGGACGCCGACAACCAGTTGATCGTCTCGATGAAGATCGACAAGCGCGCCAAGATGTCGCTCGTAACCGACATTCAGGAGCAACTGCGCGACGCCTACGCCGTCCGGGTCAACTACTCGACACGGTTCAAGGGGGGAGAGTGAGGGAGGGGGATGCCTGAACAGCAGGACATTATTACTGTGAGTCCGAGTGTCGCGCTGGAAACCGGACTGATTGAGTTTCTTCGCACCATTGAGTTGGAAGAGAATGGCTGCAGAGGAGTCGCTCTCTCTATCTTGGCTCAAACCAATGCCGAGGATCTCCGTAAAATCGAGATTGACCTCTCTCAGTTGCGCCAGTCCGGCCCAAGACACGGTAGGCAGGAGATAAGACTAAGAAGCGGGCGGCTTGCAATATTGGAGTCAAAGATCTGGGCGGTAAATCCACTTGATGACAACCCCGAGATAGCTCTTTCGCTTGATTGCGATCTGGCAATCAAGTTGAATGAAGGAGTAGATAAGAGCCTGCACAATAGTGAAATGCCTTCATCAATCATTGATGATTTCGTCCAGCATTTGGATAGTTACGCATATTGGTATATGACGAAATTTCAATATAGTAATGAACTTTATGATTCTTTACTGTCTATTCCTAAGTCGCTCGATTTGCCAGATTACAAAGATGCCAGAATCATTGGCTTCACTTTGCAGGTTTCTGCGCCATGGAAGGCCGAATCCGAATCGGAAGGATGGATTGGAATGGAAAAGAGTGAGTTCATAGAAGAGAACATGTACCATGCTGAGATTAGAAGTACGCATCGTAGTATTCAACATAAGATATACCTGACGAGTCGAATCAGATTAGACTTACTATCGGATTTGCAAAGTGCTCACAATCATGCCCTTAAGATGTCCTCAAATTTTGTTGAATCTTTACCCTCAGAGGGGAGGTAGAATTATGCAATCCGGATTTCGTTTGACAGAAAGGGAGAGCCTGATCTGGCTTGATGCGCCCAAGCGTCTTGAAAATTCAAGATTGGGAGAATTTCCACCAGAGGCACTAGAGCATTTACGCCCCCGACAAAGATCGCTTTCCGACCTTGAAAACAAGACCTCTACACCGCGGAAGCAACGTCCTCACAATATGCTGGTTGAGCAGATTAACGATCTTATCCGGTCACCGCTAAGTCGCCAGCATCTTGACCAAATACGTTCACTTAAGAAAGAATTGGCGCAACTTCGGGAGATGGTATTACAACTTGAAGCGAGGATCGATTTAGCAAACCCAATTCCGACCATATCTATTCGTCGTATCGAACGCGAACAAGCGAGAGACGAAGTCATGAACTATTTCGCTAAGAATGCTGGCTACCACGATGCCGGAGATATTGCAGATGAACTCAGGATCGATATTAGGTTGGTGGTCGAAATCTGCAACGAGTTGATTCGCGAAGGCGTTGTAGGTGAGTAGCGATGAAACTGGTCGTATGCAAAGGGACTCAATCCATGGTGAACGTATTGATTCCCAAGCCAGAAAGTATGTGCGATTACACGATATTGAGGATGAGGATACTGGGAAAATTCAGCCAGCGTTCCGCCTGGAAATAAACGCCTATTGCTCTGTAAGCAAGAAGCTTAGAAATGGAGGAAATGCCACATCGGAGCTTCCCGCCATTCATGGTGACAAAATTCGAGTATTGGCAGACAAGCACGATAGGATTGGTCTGACAACGGGTAGTTCAAGACACAAGATTCAGCAATGTCGTCATTCAGGTGATGCCTTCGCAGTCATTTTGAAACCGCTAAGGTATCTGCATCTCAATTCATAAATGCACAAATCTCCCCACGCCGACCTACGGCTGCAATATTGCCGCGTCCTCGAAGCGTCGCTCGCGGCGTCGCTCGCCGTCCTGACCCTCTCCTTCCTTATCTGGAAGAAGTTCGAAGGATCGTCGGTCGCGCGCGCCGTCGATATTCCCTCGATTCAGGTCGAGGACATCCCGATCACCCGCACGATCAAGCGGATCGAAGCGCCGCGCAAGCCGACCATCCCGATCGAGGACCCAGAAACCGACCCCGAGACCGACATCGATCTGCCCGAGTTCAGCGAGTTCGACCCGACCATCAAGCCACCGCCGCCCCCGCCGGCACTGGACGAGATCATCCCCTTCTTCAAGATCGAACGTCAGCCGGTCCTGATCGGCGGTCCGGAAGCGATCCGCGACTACATCGTCCGCAACAACCTCTTCCCCAAGGTCGCCGAAGACGCCCGCATCTCGGGCGACGTCCTTATCGAACTGGTCGTCGATAAGGAGGGTCTGCCGAAGAGCATCGTCGTCAAACAGGAGAAGCCCCCCAACCTCGGTTTTGGCGAAGCGGCCGTCAAGGTGATGCAGGCGATGCGCTTCCAACCCGGCTACCAGCGCGACAAGCCGGTGCAGGTGCGGATGCAGCAACGCATCCGGTTCGCTATCGAATGAGCGGGCGGTGCCGTATTACTTTACAACAATGAACTTGCAAGTGCTCCCTTGTCTGTAATGAACGTTTCACAATCTCAACCCAAGCGCAGGCTGCAACTGATGTGGCTTGCGCTTCTTGTTCCATTGACGCTGGCCATCGCGCAGATCGAACTCGATCCTGAGCGCGACGTGTCGCTCGTCGCGACCGTCGAGCCGTTGCCTGTCCCGGCCGGCGGATCGGGCGTCCTTACCCTCGCCATCAACCTGCCGTCCGATTGCCACATCACCAGCCGCGACTACGAGTTCTTCTTCGTCGCGATGGACTCGGTGCCGGGGATCGAATGGGGCATCCCCTCCTATCCATCGGGGGTCACCTTCGACGGCGAGACAGTCTATCAGGGTGTGGTCAAGGTCTCGGTACCTTTGATGATCGCACGTTCAATAGGATCCGAAAAGACCCTGATGCTGCCCGGCACGGTCGGCTATCAGATTTGCACCGAGAAGGAGCCGGTCTATTGCACCCCGCCGATCGAACGGCGGTTCGAAGCGACGCTCATCACCGGTGATCCGGGCTCGGGCGGTGGATTATCAACAGGCGCAGCAAGTGGCGGTCTGACCCTCGAAGAGAAAGCGAAGCGAGCGCTTGAGTCGGGCTCGGCCGTCGCTTTGCTCTGGATTTTTGTTGGCGGCTTGCTGCTTTCCTTCACGCCGTGCGTCTATCCGGTCATACCGATCACAATCGTCTACATCGGAGCGCGGTCGGGGACGAACAAGATGCGGGCATTGACGCTCGCGCTGGTCTTTGTCCTGGGGCTGGCGCTGGTCTATTCGCTCTTGGGGCTTTTTGCCGCGGCGACGGGCGGGGTCTTTGGACTTTCGACACAGAACCCCTGGGTGTTGGCGTTCATAACAGCAGTCTTTGTGGTGATGGGAATCGGGATGCTCGGCGCATTCGACATCAACCTTCCCTCGTCGTGGCAGACGGCTTTGGCATCCAAAAAGCGTTCGGGCTATCTCGGCGCGCTCTTCGTTGGCGGGACAACCGGTCTGGTAGCGGCGCCTTGCGTGGGCCCGGTCTTGGTGGCGCTTCTGTCGTGGGTTGCTTCGACCGGCAGCCTCGGACTCGGGTTCTTCTACCTCTTCGTCTTTGCCGTAGGGCTTGGCTTTCCGTTCATTCTGATAGGAACCTTTGCCGGCGTCCTCACGGCGCTGCCTCGTGCCGGCGTCTGGATGGAGCGCGTCAAGCAGGTCTTCGGCGTGATTTTGATCGCTGCTGCCTACTACTTCGTCCGGCCGCAGGTTCCGGGCGACTGGTTCGTCCTGGCGGTAGGCTTCGGCCTGCTTGTTCTGGCCGGTCTAATGGGCGCTTTTGGACGCCTGGGAGAGGAGGCTTCGCTGGCACACAAGGCGGGTCGGGCGACAGCGCTCTTTGTGCTGGTAACGGGGATCTTCTACACACTTGTTGGCCTGTCGCGCCTGGAGGGGGTTTCGCTAACGGGTGGAGCATCCGCTCCGGTTGCGGCTGGGGCATCGTCTGGCAGTTCCCTCAAGGCGGAACCGGCGCACGGCTTCTGGCAGATGAATGACATCGACGGTGCGCTATCTGATGCGAAGACTTCGGGCCGAAGGGTTCTGGTCGACTTTTGGGCGGACTGGTGCGCCGCTTGCAAGGAACTCGACCACAAGACCTGGAATGTTCCGGAAGTCGATGCCTACGTCCGGGCTAACCTCCATCCCGTCAAGGTCGATGGCACGAAGATCACCGCCGAGGTGAAAGCCGTCTGGGCGAAATATGGCGTGAGGGGTCTCCCAACGGTGCTGGTGCTTGCTCCCGACGGCACCGAACTGGCGAGGTTCGAGGCATTCCGAACCGCAGAGCAGGTGATGCCAGTGTTGCAGAGCGGTGCCAATAAGAGCGCTTCCGGCATTTGACCACCCATTTCATCCCACCTATTAGATGAGCTTCCCGTATAACCTAACGAGTCAAGTCCAATGTCCCTTGTCCCCAAGATCGACGATGCGGCCTTTGCAAGCGAAGTGATCGCGTCGGAACGCCTGACGGTTGTCGATTTCGGCGCCGAATGGTGCGGCCCTTGCAAGAAACTGCATCCGATAATGGCCGACCTGGCCCAGGTCTATGACGGCCGGGTCAAGATCGTCGAGGTCGATGTCGATCATGCACAGCAAACCTCGATAGAATACAGCATCACCAGCGTCCCGCAACTGCTCTTTTTCAAAGGCGGTAAGGTCCGGGAATCGGTCATCGGGTTTATTCCAAAAAGCAAGATTGAAGAAAAGATCGAACGTTACCTTAACGAATAGGATTCCCATCCCCTCATGAAGCGCACCCCAGCACTCGCACTGATAATAACCCTGTCGAGCCTGATAGCCGGGCTCTCCGCATCCAAGCCGGCGCAAAAATCGACCGGACTCAAAGCCGCCGCGTTCACTCTGAAAGGCCTCGATGGCAAAGAGGTGAAACTCGCGGACTACAAAGGCAAGGTCGTCATCCTCGACTTCTGGGCGACCTGGTGCCCTCCTTGTGTCAAGGAGATTCCCCACTTCAACGACCTTGCCAGGCAATATGCCGGGAAAGGTCTGGTCGTGCTCGGTCTCTCCGTCGATCAAGGCGGAGCGGCAGTAGTGAGGAAGTTCATGCAGAAGACGCCCATCGACTATCGCGTAGCGATGGCTGACGAGGCAGCCTATACGACCTATCAAGACTACCTCCCGCGCGACGAGCAGGGGGGCATTCCATTCACCTTTATCATCGATCGAGAAGGCATTATCCGGCAACACTTCGTCGGTTACCGCGAGAAGGCGATCTTCGAAGGCGCGATCAAGCCGCTGCTATGATGCCTGAGCA
>VGIQ01000026.1 GCA_016867835.1 Calditrichota bacterium
AGAGTATGACCTCGGCGCCCGATGCTTTAGAAGCGGCTTCGACTACGGCGCCGTAGCCCTCCGGGCTGTAGCCGGAAAGTTCAGGCTGCATTGCGGCAAGGAGGCGGTCGATTCCGAAGCCGTCGAGGCCGCTCGCCAGCGATCCGGCATCGGGACCGACAAGGAGTGCGGTCAGCGATCCGCCGGTGTCGGTGGCAAGTTTCCGACCTGTCGCGAGGGCTTCGAACCCGGCGGCGCGCACTCTTCCCCAACGGGATTCGACATAGACAAGGACGTTCACAGGACCTTGGCCTCCTCTCTTAGCAACTTGATCAGTTCCGGCACCGCCTCGACGCCCTTGCCAACCACCCGGCCGGGCGGTCGGGGTTGAGGGTAGGTGAGGTTGACGACATCGACCCGGGCGGGCGAATCGGCGGCCGGGACGACCGGGATCTCCTTCTTCTTGGAGAGCATGATGCCCTTGAGGGAGGCGTAGCGCGGCTCGTTCAGGCCTTTCTGAGCGGTTATCAGGGCCGGGAGCGAACACTCGCAGACTTCACTGCCGCCTTCGATCTCCCGGACGGCGGTAAGCCGTCCATCGGCTATTGAAAGTTGCACCACCGTCGAGACGTGCGGCAGGCCGAGAAAGGCAGCGACCATAGGCCCGATGGCGCCGCAGTCGTCATCGACGGCTTGCTTGCCGGCGATGATCAGGTCGTGTCCACGGCCGCGTAGCGCTTGGGCGAGGGCGCGAGCCGTGCCGAGCATGTCGAGTCCTCCGGTCGGCAGCACCTGGACGCCTTCATCGGCGCCCATTGCGATGCCGTTGCGAATCGCCTTGACGGCTTCATCGCCGCCGAGGGAGTAGAGAGTTACGCTGCCACCGGACGACTCGCGGTGGCGGAGCGCTTCTTCGATAGCGAACTCATCGTAGGGATTAAGCACGAAGTTCAGGTCCTGTGCCGCGATTCGGGGGCGGCCCGGATCGATCTTCAGCGACGCTTCGGTGTCGGGCACCAGTTTCACCAGGACGGCGATATTCAAGTGGGCTCCGCTGTTATTGAACGAACGGGGAGGTATAGGGGCGCGTCGGACCCGCGCCGGTCAATCTACGCAATATAAGCGGGCAGACCAGACTCTGCAAGGTGGAACAGGGTGAGGAGGGGCAGGACTTTAGGTTTGAGGTATTGTATTGTTTTTGAGGGCGGCTTAAAAGCCGCCCCTCAGGGCAGGATGAATCCCACCATTCAGGGCTAACGCATAAGAACAGACTTGACGGTGCGGGAGTGGGAGCCGGCCTGAAGGCGGAGGAAGTAGATGCCGGAGGGAAGTGTGAAAGTCTGAAAGTGTGAAAGTGAGAAAGTATGGCTCCCGGGGGATAGCGGTCCGTCGTGAAGACGGATGACCTCCCTCCCGTCTATCGCGTAGAGGCCGAGCCGGACGGGCAAGAGACCCCCCACTTGCGCCCTTGGAGGGCGGACATTCTTGTCCGCCCTTAGGGCGGGCAGGACTGCCCGCCCTCCAAGATCGATCATCACCATCGCCTGATCGTTAAACGGATTCGGAGCAATCGAGATCATGAGGGGATCATCATTCCGGCGAAAGCCGGAATCCAACCCAAAATCATCCACACTCAGCATTCCCACATTCACCACCCACCTCTGCACATCCTCCTCCCACTCCTCCTCGCCGACCTGCTCCCGCGCATACCCACTCACGACATATCTGCCGGTGTCAGCAAACGAAATGGACAATGTGGACAAAATGGACAAAGTATCATCCGCTTCGTCCAGTGTCCACCAGAACTCAATCGAGTCGTTGTTGGCATTGAAGGGAATTAACTCGAACGTCGCTTCCAGCCGCGGCTCGAGGGAGATTTCGGGGGTATTGGGCTCATAAGCCCGAATAACGCCCCGCACCTGAATCGCCCACTGGACGGAGTCTGCCGGCACCGGATCGACGTTCGGATCGAAGACCCTGGCTTTCAGGGCATACCCGCCCGTCCGGTCGAACGCGTAGGACCGGATTCCAATCCGGTCATCCCCTGCCACTTCCTCCCATCTCACCGCCGTCGAGTCGTAAATCATCCACTCATAGCGCAGATTCTCCAAGTCCCCAATGTAGGCGACGGAGTCGAGGGCGAAGTTGATCTCGCTGTTGCGTTGGACGGTGAGGGATAGGGTGTCGGGGGTGTGGGAAGCGATTAGTATATCACGAACGCGGACCAGCCAGCGGGCAAGGTCGCCGGGCTGCTCATCGGAGACCTGACAGGTTACCTGAAAGTCACCTGCCGTAGGAAAGTCAATCATTGCAAAAGTGTCCTGAGATACGACTTCGTCTTCGCGCCGCCATTCGTAGAATATGACATCGTCTTGCAAATCTATGGCATGGACGGCAAAGCGAACTTCATCACTAACCAAGACGTTCACATTACCGGTATCGGGTTCTGTAAAGATCATTAGCGGAGCTCTCCGCGATGGCCTTAGCTTCACCAGTAACCCCGAATAATCACTTCCCTGATCTTCTTGAGTATAGGCGTCACCTGCGATCAAAACCTCATTTTGCGGTGACAGCACTATAGACTGGAATCGTGTTTGGTCGAACCCAAATCTAAGGGTCGAACGCCACATTTCATTCCCGTTGGGTTCGGTCTTGATAACCCAGCCGGTTGCCCAAGGGTATCCCCCTTGATTCAATGGAGGAAGTTTATATCCAACAAAGATGAAACCTTCATCGACATCCCTTTGAATACACATTCCATACCATCGCTCTTCGCCGATATCATAAACACGGTTCCACGCAGGATCACCATTGGCGCCTGTGCGAAGAAGCAAAGGTCGATATATCGATCCGACATTGGATGTACCAACGAGCGCCCAGCCTCCATTAGGGCAACTAATAACATTCTGACCAAACTCATTATGCTGATCATCTCCGTAATTTTGTTCCCACACCACTTCACCTGCCTCATCGGTGCGCACGAGCCAGGCATCCCATTCCCCATCCGATTGGGAACCTGCAAGCAAAAATCCACCTTCGACTTCCCGCATCGCCTGGAATTCACAATGGCGATGATTTGCAAAAGTCTGACTCCAGATAAGTTCCCCATCGTCGCGAATAAGCATTAAGAAGGCCTGTTTGCCTGCCTGGGGTCCGTTGCGACCCCAGCCACAAACTGCCAGTTGACCTGCCTTGGTTTCGATGATGCCTTGGGCGGTGGAGAAACTGACGTCTAAGGGTTCATATTGATTCGACCATATCAATCCGCCATTGTTGCCGTCCAATCGGACAACTATAGGCCGCGTGGCTCCATTACCCGGATTGGCCCGCTGTCCTGCGGTGGCAATGTCACCACCATCAAGTTCAATCAGGGTATGAAACTCCTCATTGATTCCATCCTCACCGATTTCAACACTCCATACGCGTTGCCCGTTTGATTCCAAAGTGATGACCCACCCATTAGCGGCACCGCCACCGGGTCCTTGCGTCTTGCCGCAAAGCGAAATGCGACCATTCTGGCGTTGATAGACATCCCAAACCAGATCCGAACGTTGCACTTGATGATCCAATCTCTGCACCCAGTCAAGACGTGGTTGGCAATGCAATTCAGGAGGCTTGAATGCGATGAACGCCCCTGTCAGGCAGCTAAGAAGGAATGCCTTTCCCATATGTCTTCCTATTCGATTGCGCGGAAGCGGGGGGCGGATAGTAACCGCCCCCCGCTATTGAGACTTATTGGCCTTCAACAACCCAATTCATAGTGTTGTTGGAGCCTCCTTGCTGCTGGGAATAACTGGCGGGATTGAGTGGGGTAAGCCTCGCATCGATGAGCGCTGACCAGTTACCGCCAAACCAGTCGGGACGCTCAATAGTGGCATCGCCGAATTGATCCACTTCGGCCGAGATTGGATCCTCATCGCCGAATTGAAACCACACTAATGTGCCAACGGCGGGATTGTCACCGCCGTCTGGCTCAATATGGACAGTGTAGTTTACTACCGCCCACGCCTCCGACGGCGCGGCGAAGAGGGTGAGGGCCGCCAGCAGAACCAGCGCTGCCAGCGACAGATTCGTTCTCGGGCTCATACCATTCTCCATTCAGTTTGGATTGATAGTGTGCCCGGGCTTCTTAAGCCCGAGCCGTAGCCCGAGCCGTAGCCCGAGCCGTAGCCCGAGGCAAGGTTTTCACAAAATACGGCTGCAATAGGAAGATTTCAAGGGGTTTTGCAAGCCAGCCAAAAATAATCTGCCCGCCGATACGAGCCGAGCGTCGTCCCGCTACTGCGACACGCTCTTGCGGGAGCGGGCTTCCTCGAGGGCGGCAGTCGCGGCTTCGGCATCGCCCTCGGAGCCGTATCGTTTGAGCAGTTCGAGTGCGCTTTCGGCCATCCAGACCGCTTCCCCCGGGTTGCCCTGATAGAGCAGGAGCCGCGAGCGGACAAGGAAGATCATCCCCGTTTCGCGAATGGCCGGCGGTGAGTTGAGCAGGTCGAGGATTTTCTCGGCCTGATCGAGGATCGACTCGGCGGCTTGCGGATCGCCCTGGGTCAGTTTCACCGCGGCCAATGCCCGCCGGGTCGCCACCAGCGCCAGGAGCGGCATATCGCGTTTGACGCGGTCCGGCTCCCGCCCCAACAACTTCTTAAGTTCCTCCCGCTTCGCCAGGATGTCGCTACGCCCCTGGATCAACTTCCCCTGCTGAATCTTCTCATAAGCAGCGTTGAGGACGTCTATCGCGAACTTGACGTTGCCCTGCCGCTGAAGGTGATCGACGTGCACCTGTACAGCCGGGGTCAGGAGTTCGGGGTATTCGTCGAAGAGTTCGAGCGCGGTGTTGTAGGCAATGCGGGAGTAGGAGGTCCCGGTTGTGGCATCGCCTGCTTTGAACCAGAGGCGCGCTCCGGCGAGCAGATGCGGCACCGACTCGGCCCGACGACCGGCATTGTAGAGGTAGTAGGCGAGCGACTCGGCGGGGGCTTCGTCGGACAGCGTCGTGAGCCTGTCGGCAATCCGGTCATAGATGCGGCGCTTCTCGATAGCCGGAATCAACTCGGCGATGCCGAGCCGCAGCATCTGGTGCCCGAAGTGAAAGGTGAGGCCCCGCGCCTTTTCAATGTGCTGCAGAATGTTACGGTGTTCGAGATCTACCAGGATGTCTTCGAGCCGTTCCTGTTCGAGCGGGACGAGGCGTTCGAGCAGTCTCAAACTGAATTCACCTATCAGGAGCGAAGCGGTCCGGACCAGTTCCTGCGCCTCCGGGTCGAGTGCCTTCAAGCGCAGTTCGGCGATCTTCAGCATCAGCGGCGGCACGAGCCCGCGTTCACCTTCGACGGCGAATTCAGGCAGTCCTTCGATGCGCGGGCTCTTGATGAAGTCGGTCATCCCCTGTTGCAGGAAGCCGGCCAGTTCGATGGCATAGAGCGGAATGCCTTCGCAGAACTTGCAGAGCCGCTCGATCTCCTCAGGACGGAGGCGGGCGACTTCCTCGCTGGCGAGGAGCCTCAGCAAAGTCGAGGTCTCATCGACCGAGAGCGACGTTAGGTCGATGCGGCGTAGGCGGCCGGTGCGAGCCAGCGATACCAGTGAACTGCCGAGCGCCGACTCGGTCTGGACTTCATAGGTGCGAAAGATGCCGACCAGTAGTAGCGGACGCCGACGGCACTCCTGGGCCAGAGTGGCAAATGTCGAGAGGAGCGAGTCGTGGCCCCAATGGAGGTCGTCGAGTGCGATCAGCGTCGGGCTGATCTGGGTCAGGTTGACGATCCAGCGTCGCAGCCGATCGGTAACGCGGGCGCCCTGCCCAACCTCCTCGCCGGTTGAAAAGCGCAGGGCGGTCAGTTCCGAAAGTTCACTCTTAAGCGCAGCGGGCAGTCGGGGATGAGTCCCGAACGACTCGAAGACCTGCAGCAGCCCCTCGAAGGGCGAGAGGCTCTCGATTTCCTGGGACTCCCCGATTCCAATGAAAAAGTCGCTCGTCCGCTTAAGGAGTTCTCCAAAAAGGCGGGTCTTGCCGATGCCCATTTCGCCGGAGATAATGAGAGCGGTTCCATGGCCGGCGCGTACCTCGGCGACGATCTCGTCGAGTTCTGCCAGTTCGCGGCTGCGACCGACGAAGGGAACTCGCTCGGTCCGGTCCAGCAGCGGCGAAGGTGTGGGAATGGACTTGGGAGCAGGCTCGGAAGCCGCGTCGGACTCATCGTGAGGCTCTACTGCGGTGATGCTGGAAGGCGCCGTAGGCGCGGTCGGTGCATAGGTACGGTCGCGCAGGGCATTGCGAAGGGCTATTAGGTCGGCGCGCGGTGCGACGTCGTAGTTTTTCTTCAGGACGTCGGCATAGATGTCGAACTGCCGGAGCGCGGCCGGGGTGCGTCCCATATCGGCATAAGCGCGGATCAAGCCGGAGTGCCCGGCTTCGTTGGCAGTGTCAAAGGAGAGCAGTCGAATGAAGGTCTCTGCCGCGGCAGTTGGATCGCCGGTCGTCAAAAGATATTCACCGACTCCGGTGGACAGGTTGAGGAACGACTGGTGCAGCGATTCGCGGCGTAACGCGAGCCATTCCTCCCATTCCGGCATATTGCGCAGGGTGAAGCCATCGAGGAAATTGCCCCGGTAGTTGTCGAGGGCTTTGCGATAGATCTCGACGCCGTCCGAGAAGTCGGACGCAGCCGCAATCCGGGCAAACTCGCGGCTGTCGATATCGACGGTCAAGTCGGACGCGAGTCCGCAATGGGTGCGGGTCGTTAGCAGCGGGTCGGGACCCTCGTCGTCGGGACGCGCCGACCTACGGATGTTCCAGAGCGCAAATCGAAGGTTGTAGCGCGCTTGATCCTCCGGCGACTCACCCCAGAAAAGGGTCATGAGACGCTCGCGTGGCACCGGATCGGGATGCGAGTCGAGCAGATAGCAGAAGAGACCGAGCGACTTCTGGGTAGCGAATCCGGACAGCGGTTCGCGGCCGCGGCTGATCCGGACGCCGCCCAGAAATCGAGCGATCAGGGTATTGTTAGCCACGAGTGAACGTTAGAACGTGAACGAATTCGATGAACGACGGGCGGGGCAACCTCTCCTCAATATAATCAAGGCAGAGCGTAAGTTCAATCTGAATGCTGAGTGCAGGATGCAGAGCGGATAATGACTCACTCGGATTTGACGACTTTTTCTGACGACTTGAGGATAAAACGATTCTTAAACGTTTCTTTGGAGGATGCTTCAAACGGCGGGGTCTAACTTGATGCACGAACAGGCTGCCGGCAGTTGGAAGGTGGAGAGATTGAGGCAAGGCACGATACTTTGGATCGGCCCTTGCGAGGGGACAGCCGTTCAATCTACTTGATTTCGTTCAACACCCAAAAGTCTATCGTTCCTGTTTCCCATGCTTTATTCGCGCATCACATCGGGCCTCGACTTTTTCGACGCCTCGACCGGCGGCCTTTACGGCAATCGCACCTACTTACTGCGCGGACCGTCGCTCTCAGGACGCTCGACGGTCGCTCTGCAGTTTCTCACCGCCGGCATAGCCGAGGGCGAAAACGCGCTGATGATCTGCAGCGAGCAGATCGAGAATGTCATTCTGAAGGCCGAGAATGGCGGGCTGCCGATCTCGGACCACTTGCTCGACAACCGCTTGATCCTGATGGAGTATCCCCGCGAGATAGTAACCGGCCAAGCCTCCTATGCGACTATCGTCAAACTCCTGGGTGAGATTGAGGAGTATCTCAACTACTACCGGTGCAGCCGACTGGTGTTCGACACCTTGATCCCGCTGTTGGCGCGTTCAAGCGAACCGCACCTGATCAATTTCATTTACTCCCTGATGTCATCCATCGACGCCTTCAATGCGACGACTATGGTGGTGATCGGTGAGCCGGGGTCGCCGACGGCGATGCGGATTGCCCAACTGCTTGAAGATTCGGTCGTCGGCTCGTTCTCGATCGGCAAGATCAAATCGCGCGAAGGGACGCAGTCGGTCTTTCAAGTGCACAAACTGGTCAACCCGATCACGCCTCCAACGACGTTCAAGATCCGGTTCGACTACGGGACCGGCATTGTGCAGGACCTTGGCGACGGCGATTTGGCACTGCTGTCAGATGCGCAGCCAACCGCGCAGACCCTGGCCGAACTGCCGCTCAACATTCTCCTGCTCGACGCGGAAGAGGAATCGGTCGAGGAACTGGAGGAGATCTTCCACCGGGAGAGCCTCATCAACCGGTTCGACTCGGAGGATGAGACGCTGGCGCACCTAAGAACCATCGACTGCGACCTGCTGATCGCCAACGGCAGTCAGCCCGGAGTCAACTTTAAGCGTCTCCTGGTGCGCATCCGTGAGAAGTATCCGAAACTACCGGTCTTTTTCGTTGCTGATGGCCGGTCGAGCCGGCTCACGGCTCAGGTCATCCGGCAAAACGGAGGCGACGGGCTGTTTTTCAAACCTTTGGTCGGCAAGGAAGTGCTGGGCGCCTTCGAGAAGAGCCTTAAGCAATACGGAAAGTTGGAGCAACTGATCGAAAAGCGGAAGGTGGTCAAACGTCCGCACGACCTTCCGGAGGATATGGAGGGCTTTGGAGTCGGCGCATCGCTCAGCACTAACGGCGATGCGACGTCAGGCGTCCTCTCCATCCCGGAGTTCCGCGACGTCCTGCAGCGGCAGATTTATCGTGTCGAGCGCGAGGACTCGCTCTTCGCGCTGGTCTCATTCAAGATCATCTATATGGGGGAGTTCGGTGCGGCGCCGCATTTGCCGCAGGGCCTCGAACTGGTCCGTATGGTAGCCGGTGCGGTTTCGCTCTCGCTGCGCGGCCTCAACGACCGTGCCTGCCGGTATATGGACAAGATTGTGGTGCTGCTCGAGCATAGCGACCAGACCGGAGCGCGGGCTTTTGCCAATCGGGTGGTGAACGAACTTAAGGGCGAATTGCAGCGTCGGATGAGCCTGCAGTTGGGGCGCAACATCAACGTGATGACGGCGATTGCGGTCTATCCCGGTGACGGAAATAACGCTGCCGAACTGCTCCACGCGGTAACCGAAGTGACCCGCAATTTCGTCAAAGCGACGGCGTGAAGTTAGTGCGAAAGAGTGAAGGTGCGAGAGCGCTCGAGTGCTCGAGCGCTCCAGTGAGCGAGGGGGCGAGTGAGCGAGTGAGCGGGGTCAGGGACATTCGTCTAAAGCGCTCTCGTCTCTCGCTATTCGTTTATTGTCTCCTCCTCATCCTATGCTATACGCCATTCGCCGTCGCGGCGCCGGATCTCCTGTTGACAAAGGCGAAGACCTTGGAGAAGAACGGCGTCCTGATCGAAGCGGTTTCGACCTATAGCGAATATCTCGAGGCGCATCCCGAAGACCACGACGCCCGGATTGCGATGGCGAACCTGCAAATCCGCATCAACCGGCTCGATCTCGCCCTGCCTCACATCGACATCCTGAAGGCGAAGATACCGGGCGATCCGCGCATCGCACAACTCTCGGCGGCAGCCGACAACTACCGCCAGAAGCAGGTGCCCATTATCGAGCAGGACTACGAGTCGCGTATCCGGCGCCCTGAAGAGCCCGCTGCGACCACGCTCGAATATGCAAGGTTTCTACTCGAACAGAAGGCTCCGGCCAAAGCGATCGAAATGTATCGCCTATACCTGAAGTCGCGGCCTAACGACCACCGGGCGCGGTTCGAGTTAGCCCAGCAGTTAGCCTGGCGCAAAGACTTCGCCGGAGCCAAGCGGGAGTTGATTATCATACTCGACGCCGATCCGAAGCATGCTTCCGCCCGGGCCATGATCGGCGACCTCTATCTCTGGGAAGGCGACGAAGAGAGCGCCGTCGCCAACTATCAGGCTGCGCTGGCCATCAGACCGAGCGATGCCAAGACGCGCCGGAACCTCGAACGCATCACCAATGCTCCCTATTATCGGGAGCGAAAACTGACCCTTGCGGCCAAAGCCGCACCCTCCAGCCCGGCTTCGGTCGAATTGGCGAAGTTTCTATTCGAGCGCGGGCGCCTTTACGAAGCCGACTCGGTGCTGAGCCATCGCCTCCATGCCGAGCCGTCGGATACGACGGCGCTCGATCTGTCGGCTAAGATCAACCGTAAGAAGAAGCAACTTCAGGTCGAGCAGATTGCGCAATTGAAGGATCGCTACAGCCGCAACCCCGCCGACTCGTCGGCGCAACTGGGTCTGGCGCGCCACTATGCCGCCATGCCGGAATTTGACAAGTCGCTCGATCTCTACCAGAAGTATCTCAAGCGCTTTCCGCTCGACTATGGAGTCCGCCTCGAGCGGGCTCGCATCCTTATCTGGACCGGGCGCGAGGAGGAAGCAATCCCGGAACTACGGGCAATCGCGGCGTTCGATGCGGCGAACCGGGAGGCGCGGCTGCTGCTGGCCGAGTCGTTAATGAAGCGCGGAGAGGACTTGCTCGAAGCCGAAGGCTTGCTGGACAAGGAGATGCGCGCCAACCCACGCGATACGCGGGTGCGCATCAGTTACGCCGATGCCCTCCGGTCGTTGGGTCGCTATGAGCAAGCCCGGGAGGTCTATCTCGAGACGTTGAAGATCGACTCGACCAACCTGCGCGCCCGACAGGGGCTCGAACTGCTCGACCGCGACCTCGATCCGCTGATCCGCAACCTCGAACGGCAGTTGAAGCGCAATCCCGACGACCCGCTCCTGCGACGGCGGCTGGCGGGACTTTACTACGATGCCGGACGTTTCTTTGAAGCCGAGGATCAGGTCAATATCCTGCTTGCGGACTATCCCCGCGATCCGCAACTCCTGCAGATGCAAAAGGATATTCTCGAGGCTCGCAAGCGCTATGAGTCGGCAGCGCTGAAGGCGAAGAAGGACTCGGTCTATATTGACCCGGAGAACCTCGATCTACGGCTGCGCCTCGCGCAGATGCACGTCGATCACCGGCATACCGACGAAGCCATCGAGCAGTATCGCTACGTCTATGACCGTCGGCCTCTCGACGAGGAGACGATTCGGGCGCTCGCCGATCTTTACGCTTTGCAAAAGAACTACCGCGAAGCCGCAAACCTATATCAGAAACTGGCGGATGCGAATCCCTCGAACTTCGATCATCGGTTCAAGTCGGCCGAGGTCTGGTCCTGGGCGGGTGAGAACGAGAAGGCGCTGCAGGAATATGAACGCGCGGCGCGGATTCAGCCTAAATCGCTCGACTGCCAACTTGCCATCGCCAATCTGCATCGCTGGAGCGGCGATCCTTATTCGGCCTACGACACCTATCGCAAGGTCCTGACTATCGATCCCGATAACCCTCCGGCGCGCAAGGCGGTGCGGGAACTTAGCGGGACTTTTCTCAGGGGCGGCGACGTCGCCAATCGTCAGGTGCGGGACAGCGAACGATTCCGGATGCGGGAGTCGCTTATAAGCGCGTCGCTCAATCTCTCGCTGCGGACGCAACTGCGCGCCGGTTCGGGAAGTATCGTCTTCGAACAGACCGATCCGACAGGGCAGTATAACTACCTTGAGCGCAGTTGGTTTATGCACGGGACGGTTTCGCACCGCTACGACCCTTTAACTTCGATGGCGTTGGGTATGCGATTCTACACCTTCGCCGAAAGGAATGCACCGGCATTCCGGGCTGAGATAAGACACAACTTCGAGGATGTTCCCGATCTGATCGGGCTTGACGCGACGCTCTACTATACCCACCAGGATGCGATCCACGACCTCGCCGCGACGCATTCGCTCGAAACCCTGCGGCGGGAGTGGGAGACCGAGCGGGTGGCTCTCGTTGGAACCTACAACTTCAGCGAAAAGTGGTTCTTCACCGGCGAAGCCGGGTTCATCTCGATTTCCGATGGCAATAACCGCTCCGACAGTCGCATCGAAGCCCTTTACCGCTTCGGCCGATCGCTTAACGTCGGGGCGCGCTATGAAGGCGTGGCAGCCGGACGCGGCGCAACCGAGTATTGGGCTCCATCGAGTTACTCTGCGGTCGGGGCACTGGCGCAGTTGGCGGTAACCGGGGTGCGGCTCGACTACTATGTAACCGGCAGTTTCGGCAAGGTGCTGGTGAGCAACAGTCCGCAGCGGTCGCTCATTGTGAAACTGCTCTACCGCTTCGGCGGGCACGTCGTCGCCGAGTTGAACTACTCGAACAGTCTGACGACGCGGGTTGACGGCTATTATCGTTACAGCGGCTTGACGCTGGCGGCGGGGGTGACGTTCTGAATTTAGAATTTAGAGTTAAGAATGCTGAAGATAGAAGGGCACGATCCTTTGGATCGGCCCCTGCTTGCAAACCTCAGGGACTTGAGATAGAATGAAGAACGACGATTGGAATTGGATACGGGAGACTGAAGAGGCTTCTCCGCAGCCGCCGCCGGACCGCCCGTCCAAGGCTCGAAAGCGGGGGGGGAGCAACTGGCGCGGCGAATGGGCTTGGGCTGCCAAGGAGGACAAGGAACTGGCGCCGCTGGTGGTGGTCAACGTTGGCGAAAGCCAGAATCCCGACGGCGGCGGAATCGGGCCGGTTCAAATCACCGTCAACCCCTTTTCCAAAGTCGAGGAAGAGGAGGACGAGGTCTATGATGACTGGGAGGAAATCGCTCACACCCAGACTCATAAGACTTTTAGCGGCTGGGGCTACGGCTTCATTATGGTGATCCTGCTGCTGATCTACGGCTCGATCACGGTCTTCACCTACACCTTCCTCCTGTCGGGGAATATGTCGGTGCCGAATGTGATCGTCAACGTCTCGATTGTCGCACTGCTGCTCTTTCTGGTTGTCCTGATCGTTCGTTATATGGTGCTGATCTTTCTTTCGTTCCTGCAGCATAGTCAGGCACGGCTGGCGCAGTTCGACGACTCTTATCTGCAGATGAAAGCGTCGATCCTGGTGCCGGCGTTCAATGAAGGGAAGGTGATCGAGCAGTCGATCCGTTCGCTCCTGCAACTCGACTATCCGAACTACGAGATCATCGTCATCGACGACGGCTCAACCGACGATACGCTTCGCCGGGCAAGAACCATGGAAGGGCGTCGCGGTAACGTCCGGGTGCGAGTCCTAACCCAGCGCAACGCTGGCAAGGCTGCTGCGCTCAACCACGGCTTGCGCGTTGCCACCGGGGACGTCATCGTCTGTATGGACAGTGACAGCAAGTTGTCACGCGATACGCTTCGGACCGGGATGCGATATTTCATAGATCCGACTATTGGAGCCGTTGCCGGCAATGTGAAGGTCTTCAACCGCACCAATCTATTGACGCGGCTGCAAGCGCTGGAATATATTGAAGGTTTGAATCTTGTGCGCCGGGCGCAAGCCTATTTGCGCGCCGTCAACATCGTTCCCGGCCCAATCGGGCTCTTCCGACGGACGGTGCTTTACGAAGTGGGGGGCTGGGACAGCGACACCTACGCCGAAGACTGCGACCTGACGCTGAAGATCCTCACCACCGGCTACGGCATCGAATACGAGCCGGACGCGATCAGTTACACCGAAGCGCCAGAAAAATGGATGTATCTCTTGAAGCAGAGATATCGCTGGACGCGCGGAATCCTGCAGTCGATGCGCAAACACAAGCGGTTTCTCTATACACCGGGAGCCGGATGGCGGGTCATGGTGACGATGTGGCAGATGATCTTCGAGGGCATTCTCTGGCCGCTCATGAACGTCCTGGCGCAGGCGCTCTTCCTCTTCGTTGCGCTCCTCTTCGGGATGTCGCACCTGATCGTCCTCTGGTGGGTCCAGTTGACGATGCTCGACACCATTGCCGCGCTTCACGCCATCGCCATCGAAAAGGAGAAACTGTCGCTCGCCCCCCTCGCCTTCATTTACCGCGTCTTTTTCATTCAGATGATCGACGTGGCGAAATTGATCGCGACGATCGAAGAACTGATCGGTTTCAAAATGAGTTGGGGCAAACTGGAACGACAGGGGAGGATTTAGGAATGAAGAATGTAGAATGCAGAATGTCAACCCGTTCAAGGCGAAGCTCTTTATCTTCGTAAGCCTGATAAAGGCAGGCGGTTCCAACTTGAACCAAGAACAAGGCCGAAGTTCGCACACTCGCTTACTTGCTAACTCGCTCACTTGCAAACTTAAATGAACGTTATTCCGATTCTATCGACGGTGATCCTGGTCGCGACGATCGCGACCTTCATCGTGGCTATCACCTCGTATCTGATTTTCCGCATCAAGGAAAAGCGCCGGCTTGCCTCCATGGCGCCGGCAGTCTCCGTCGAAGAGATGGAACGCCGGCTGCGCGAAGAGGCTGAACGTGAAGAACACGCCAAGAGCGGCGGAGGAAGCGTGGCTGGAGGATCGGGGCAGGTGGTGATCAACGTCGGTTCAACGCAGCCGGCGCCTCCGCGCGAAGTGGAGCGGCAGCTCATCACGCCCATCCCGATTGCTATGCCCATGCCTTATCCGGTAATGACGCCTCCGGCAATGATGCCGGGTTATAATCCGGCACCGGCCTATCCGCAACCTGTGGCGCTCCCGACGGTGATGCAGCCTCCGCCTGCCGAGACACCTGCACCGCCGGCCTCCCCGCCTCCGGCCTTGACTTCTCCGCAGCCGGTTGCCGCAATGCCGTCCGGAACTTTGACTCCTCCGTCACCTTCTCAGGTGGACGAAACGGCAGCGCCTCAACGGGAGGCTTCGACCGGCGCCGGGCGGTCGCTCAGCACAGCGCAATCGGTCTTCATGAAGACCTTTGAGGGCGCATCCGCGGACGATGCCGCCGAGGACGACGAATCGGAGGAGCCGCGCGGCCACTTGCGCCGGTTCACACCGGGTGATCCGGGCAGCAGCCCGTCATCGATCCGCTCCGGAGGCCGCTCGGATTGGAAGTAACTTCCCGATGACCATTAGTATCCGGTCGCAAATCGCAGCCGGAACCTGCATCCTTCTTACCACCGGCTTCCTCGAACAACTTCCTGCCGCCCGGGTTCTGGTCGTCGAACCGCGAGCAACAGCGCACAGCCTCGACATTCCCGAAGCCGACTCTGCAGCAGCCACCTGGGTTCGCGTCTGGCTCGCGGCATTGCGCGACCGAAGTCTGGGCGATATCAATATCACAGTTTCGTCGGAGCGAGGCCTTCAGGGATCGTTGCAAGCCGATTTGATTCTGCTCATCGATGCTGTCTGTCTGGCCGACGAGGAGTTAGCCGCAATCGCAGACCATCTGGATCGGGGCGGTAGTCTTCTCGCAGTCGGCGCTGTAGGACTTAGGCGAAAGGACGGCACATGGCGCAACTATGACTTTCTCAACCGGCTGACGGGAGGTTCGGCGGCGGTTAGCGCCCGTCTCACAAGTTCCGTAGTCGTCCTGCAACTTAGGTCCGGAACGCCGCTTACAGCCGGGCTTCCGCCGGCTTATCGCCTAACTCTGACACTTCACGATACGGCTCACTTTGTCACCCTGACGGAGCGGATCGAGACTGCACCGGAGGTTCGTCCCGTTGGCGCGCTGGGAGCCGGGTATTGGGACGACCGGGTCTATCATCCTCGACCTCCATCTGAACGGGAGCGTGAGACAGCGCTTATCTACCGCGAATTGCCGAACGGCTCGAGGCTGGTCTGGCTCGGACTAAATCCGCTCGGCATCCATTACGACGGCGAAAATTACGCGGAGTGGGAGCAACTCGCGACGAATGTCCTGCGCTACCTGCTCGGCGGGGATGCAGTCGAAGTTGCCGTCTGGCCGGGAGGACGTTCCGGAGCGCTGGTTCTCGAGGGCGTCGTGGGGGAGGCCTTTGCTGCGGTTCCATTGCTGATCCCACTTCTTAAGCGGCATAATCTTCCGGCGACGTTTCACTTCGATGATCGGGGTGGGAGTCGGTCGCAAGCGGATGCGCTCCGGCAGGTCCGCGAAGCGACCTATGAAGTCGCCGTAACCGGCGACGGCAGCGAAGGCAGCACTTTGCTCGGGCAACCGATAGAGAATCTGACCGCGGAAGACTTGCAAAGGGAGTTCAATCTCGCCGATCCAGTCCGGAAAGCCGACGCCCTGTTGGCGGATGTCCAGGAGATGAGAGCCCTCGGCGGGCTTTATAGACTTCTGATCGATCCGGCGGAGGCAGCGACCGGAGCCGGTCGGGCGATGCTCGAGCGACTTTTCGACGCACTGGCGCGCGACCCGACGCTCTGGATTGCACCGGCGGGTGAGGTTGCCCGATGGCTCGACCGGCGGGAGAATTTACCAGTTGTCCGGCCAGAGGGTCAGGACCGGCTCGCTTACGGCGTGGAAAACCGCTCGGCAATGTCGTCCGGTCGGTTCACCCTGGCGGTCAGTCCGCCGGCTGGCATCGACCCTTCGACGATCCGGCCCGACAAACTCTCCCACAACTGCCTCTATGACATCCGGGGCGGGAGGTTCCTGCTCGAAGTGCCGTCCCTTGAACCGGGGGCGGTCTTCACCGCGACGCTTGAAGCCGGTAAGGCGCCTCCGATGACGGCAAAGAAGAAGAGCCTTCTGCTCTATTCAGTGCAGGCATTACTGCTATTGGTCGGGCTCTTTATGCTCTGGGTCTTCTACTACCTGATCTTTGCACGACGGCGGACAGCGGATATTCGGATTCCCGATGTTCCAAGGGCATCGACCGGTTATGAACCGGTGAAGGAGCAGGACTATTCGCCGATACGTCAGGTGGCAACGACCGATCGCGCGTCCGATTATGAGCGACTCACTCAGCCGGCACCGATCGGCTGGCCACCATCGTCGCAGGTTACTCCGACGGAAATCGGGTTGACCAGCCCGAAAGCCGTGCCTCCCTCCTCGATCAATCCGGCGGCGCCGCGGTTCTTCCTGGATGGTATAGATGTCCTTCCCCGACCGGAGCCGACGCCGGAATTACCGATGGACGCTTCCCTGCCGCAAAGGGAAGTGACAGGTGCCGACGGTGAGATTGAGGACGTTCTCCCTTTTGAACCGGGTTTGACCATCTATCCTCCTCGCAGGCATCCGGAGTCGTTCTTTCCAGACCTACCTCAAGGACCGGCACCCGATTCCCGTCGTAAGGTGCCGTCCCGCACGTCGCTCGATCTAATCCGCCGGGAGCGCGATGCCGCCTCCGGCAATTCGGGGGATTGGGAATAGTGGCTCCCGATCCTCACGGGATGCCGCCCGACGCACCGAAGGATCCGGGCGATTGGCGTTTGCGCGTAAAACTGCTGACGCGAAAGACCTGGTTCTTTATTTTTCAAGTTGTTACGTTTTCCATCCTGATGGTCGCTTTCGGACTCTGGGGATATTTCCAGATCATGAAGCAGGTCATCGGGAATATCAGTTTTTTCAACTTCAAGAAAGCGGTCGTTTCGATCTACGGTCCGCCCAAGGTGCTGCTGATCGAACCGCGCCGGACGGCCGAATTTCTGCGCCCGGATACCGCGATCCACGACACAACCTGGCCTTATAGATCGCGTGGCGATGACTGGCCCTTTGCCGATACGCTTTGGTATGCCAAGGAGATGACCCGGCGGCCGGTGGCGGACATCGAGGTTTGGCGTTTCATTGGGTCCTATACCCAAAAGAAGTCGGTCTTGATCGAATACTGGGAAGACCTGCTCTTCACTCGGGCGATCACCTATGAACTTGCCGACGAGAGCGCTCTGACTAACCTCTCCGGCAATTTCGACGTGGTGTTGCTGCCGTCTGCGCTGCTGCTATCGCGTGAAGAGCGGACGGCGCTGAAGGACTTTTTGGCGCAGGGCGGAAACCTGCTGATGTGCTGGTCCACCGGGTGCCGTTGGGAGACGGGCGAATGGGCTGGATTCGACTTTTTGTCGCAGGTTGTCGGCGGCACTGTCGGCGAGACGGTTTCCGACCCCTCGGGATCGAGCGGGTTCATTCTGCGCGGCACAAGTCCACTTACGGCGATGATTGCGCCCGGAACGCACCTCGACTGTTTTATCTACGACGGTTACGTCTGCCTCGATGTGATTGAGTCCCGCACCTCAGTCGATGCCTTTCGGTTCGCGCCTTACTGGAAGCAGGGATCGACAGCGGCGGCGATGAAGCAGGCTATTGTGGTGCACGGTAACTACCTAAAAGGGCGGTTCGTCTGGATGGCCTTTTCCCCCGGAGCGGTGCAGGAGCAGAAGGACAACCTCGACGTCCTCAAGCAACTGACGAGCAACAGCCTCGACTGGCTGATGGGTAAGCCGATCATTGCGCCGCAGGTCTGGCCGGAGGGTTATCGAGCCGGAGGCGCGGTGGTGGTCGATCTCGATGGCGAGGCGGAGCAGATCCGGCAGGTAACGGATCGCCTCACTGCCGATGGAGTTAGCGTCGATCTGATGATCGATCCGGGGCGGCTGCAAGGTGGGACTGGGTTTGGCAATCTACCGACGACAGGCACGGGGTTGAAGTTTGCTTCCGGAGGGCCGACCGATGAGATGGACGCCAAGGGCTTTCACCGTTGGGCTGAGCAGAATCTGAGCCGGGTTGAGCAACTTACCGGCAAGCGGCCGGAAGTGCTCCATCCGTCGAACTGGCATCCAACCGATGCGATCCTGAGGGGTGCGCTGAAGAGCGAACTGCGCGTATTTCTGGCTTGTGACGACCCTCGATTCTATGGGCCGCGTTACCGCGATATGCGGCCCTTCGGCTGGTGGCTCCTATCGCGTGAGCAGCCGGTGGCGCTGATGGCCAAGAGTGCGCTATCACTGGACGAGTGGCGTTTTGCAGCCGGACGCAACGGCGCACTGCAGCCAACCTTTGGGCCGTTTGCCGATCTGGCGCGCATTCGCTATGCCGGGGGGGTGCACATTGCGCTCATGGATGCCGGAACATTGGTCGAACTTAATGCTGTCGATCTTCCTGGCCGGGTGGCTATGCGGATGGATTCGAGCGGCTTCTATCGGGCGTCGGTTAAGACCCTGGCCGAGCGGTTTGCAGCGGCCCAGTCTATCCGCGTCCGGACGACGCTCATTACCGCTCTTAGGGCGCGCATCGACCTCTCCAACGTCGGTCGTTGGAAGTTCGAAGACGCCGTCTTCGATGCCTGGATACCGGGACAGTTCGACCGCGTCGATGTAACCGCGCAGCGGGTTGGAGCAAATCCCCGCAATGTTGAGTGGGACGTCGATCGCGGCCGGTGCCGGTTCACTGTTCCGAAACTGTCACCCGGCGAGAACTTCACCCTCTTCATAGATATGATAAATTACGAGGATCAACCACCGGCGGAGCCGACGGAGGAATGAACCGTCACGTCATCCGCTCCAGCCCCGGTCTGGCGTCGGTTGCCTGGCTTATGCTTGCGGCAGGCTGCGAAGTCGAGAGCATCGATCCGGCGAATTTGAACCGCGCACCGGAGATACGGAGTCTCGTTGTGAGCCCCGACGATACGCTCGTAGTGGGGTCGTCGGTCACGATCTCGGCTACCGTGGTCGATCTCGAAAACGACTCGCTTGAATATGCCTGGTTTCGCAGCCGCGGCGAGTTTCTCGATTCGATCACCAGTCAAACCAAGCGCGTGCGCTGGACATCGGATGAAGAAGGCACTGCGGTGATCGAAATCCGTGTCAAAGACCTGTTTCATGAGGTTTCAGCATCGGTGGAAGTTACTATGATGCCGCAGGGCGCGCTTCCCAATCCGCCGGTGATTACGGCGCTTCGATTGTCGCGGGATCGCCTGCTGCGCGGTGACACCTTGCAGGCATTCTGCGAAGCGGTGGACTTCGATACCCCGGCGGTGCAGTTATCGATAGCCTGGCGATCCTCAGCGGGGACCTACCTTGAAAACAACCGCTTCGGAGTCCGATGGGTAGCGCCGAGCCGTATTGGTGAAGTCTGGCTGGTGGCGACGGTGAGTGACGAGCGCTACAGCGTCTCTGACAGCGCCAAAGCCTCGGTAATGGCCGATACGCTCGTCTATCTTGCCAACGACTTCGGATCGCGGGAGTCGGTGGAGGGCTGGACCTTCGGCGGGATGCTTGCGGGACTCGGGGCGATGCCGGGCGGTCATTCGCTGGCTTGGGATTCCTTGGGTGGCAAACTCCGCATTACCGGTCGGAGCGATTACTCAACCTTTGCCTACAAGTTCGACGACGGGAGGTTCGAGGAAGGAGCCTACTCGATACTGGTTCAGCCGACCGATCTGCAGTTTGGGCGTGCCGCCTTCCTGCCAGAGTACCGGGACAGCGCAAACTACGTGATGGTGGGGGTAAACTATTTCCAGCAGTCTTACCACGTCCTTAGTTGCCGCGATGGGGCAATAGCCTATCTGGCCGAGGGCTGGCGGCCCTTTTCAGCGGGCGTCGATCTACGGCTTGAATGGCGCCGGGCAGGTCAAACGGCGTCGGCGGGAATCGGCGGGGAGAACGTCTGGAGCGGCACGCCGCCGGAATGGAGCGGCGCGACAACTGTCGGAGTGGCGGTTTATGGACTGCGCGACTCGGGTGCGTTGCTTTTCGACAACCTTCGGGTCGGGAGTGAGTGATGAGGAGTGGTTCAGGAAGAGCCCGTCGCTTGCGCGGCGGGCTTTCGTTTATCCAGTCATCTCAGCCACCTCACGGCGGACAAAACTCTTCAACTGACCGGCATCGAACGGCTTGTTGAGGAACTCCGCAGCCCCCAATTCAACTGCTTCCTTGACTACGCCGAGGTCATGCCAGCCGCTCACCATGACGACCTTTACTGAAGAGTCGAGTTTTCGGATTTGCCGAAGTGTCTCAAGGCCGCTCATTTCGGGCATAATGACATCGAGCAGGACGATGTGCGGTTGAAAAAGCGGCATCACACCGAGCGCGACCGGACCGCTTTCAGCCGCCTGAACGTCGCAGCCATCACTGATAAGGACGCTCGAAATCAGATCCCGAAAGCCCTCATCGTCGTCAACCACGAGGACCCGAGGGGTAACGGTCATCTATTGCTCTTGTCGGAGATTTGCGAAGAGGTGGATGTCGATCGGCAATGCCGCGCGACGGACATACCTTAGTACGAAATACGCACGTAGTCAAGTGTGACAGGCATCACCGGCTCTTAATAATTCGCCTCACTCAGGGGCGGGGCAGGTTTAGAGCGGTGAAGAGCAGCAGCGTCTCAGCGGCTTGATAAACAGTCGGCTCGTTCGTCAGGTAATCGTTACGGTCGTCGTGATAGACAGCAGATTTCGACTGCAGACGGGCAAAGCGGTCAGACGCAGCAAGGACGATCCCGGATGATGCAAAGGCAGCGCTGTCGATCGGACCTTCAGCGACGCCGCCCGGAAGGCTGATCCCGCTCAAGTAGGTGACCTGATGGTGGAAACTACGGCTGAAATCGGTGCCAAATCCGGCAACGAACGAGACTCCGAACGGGTTCGCGCCGAGGAGATAGTCACGCTGGCGGATGGCAAGCGACTTGCCGCGCTCATCGCCCGTAGTAAGTTCGTAGAGTAATGCAAAGTTGGCGATGCCGGTTTGGGATGCGGCTGAACCCCACGGGAAGGACTCCAGCGGATAGGCGAAGGGGTTTCTGGCGGCGAGGGAGTCGTAGTGGGAAAGCAGCCTTTCGGCGAACTCCTGTGCTGGCCTGCTGATGCTGCTGGCCCGGGCGGCTGCGATCCCTGCCATATCGCCCCATGAGACCCAGTAGCCGGGCTGAACGGCGGCAAAAAGCGAGTCGGCAACCTGAAGATATGGATCCTTCCCGGTGGCGAAGTGGAGTTCGACCGCCGCTAACATCAGGTTGTCTTCCGGGTGCGGATCGCGGTATCTACGACCGGCATCGTCCGCAATGACTCTTCCTTCTCTCAACGCCTTCCAGGCTTCGCGCCAGCCTGCCTCGGCCTCTTTCAATGCCTTCACTGATAGACGACTTTCACCGGAGCGGCTGAACGCTTGCGATGCCGCCGCCATAGCTGCGCTGAAGAGCCCAAGATGCGCCGGGTCGTCATCGATCCAGACCGGGCGGTTGCGGCTCAAAGGATCCTTTTCCGGCAGACGCCAGCCGACCGAATGGTCGGTCGAGTCCTGAACCTGAACGGCGATCCAGCCTTCCCTAAAGTGTGCCTTGCCGAGCCATTCGACTCCCCACTTCAACTCCTCGATGAGATGGGAAGACGGCTTGCCGGACGAGATTCCAAAGCGCGATGGATTGAGCAAATAGGCGACCGCGAGCCGGTGTGTTGCGACGGCGGTGGTCTGGAGGAACTTGGTATAGTCGCCGGCATCGTGCCACCCGCCGGTGAGGTCCGGCGGACGCTTTGCCTCTCCGCCGAGGAGCGCCGTAGCATCGTAGGGATGACAGGGCTCCCGCGGTGGAATGCGGACATAGCCACAGCGCTGAATTTGGAAAAACCGAAGCAGTGAATCGGGTATCGCTGCACCGGGCTGCGGACCTATGGCGAAGCGGTGGGACTCCATGCCCCCGGCGAGCAGCCGGTAATCGCCCGGTCTCGTAAAGGACGTAAAATCGGCACGGTAGTGATGCGCCGTCGCGAGGTAGGTGCCTTCGTCGGGGGTAAGAGTGCCGGTATGGAGGATCGAGCCGTCATAGGCGGCAAGATGAAAGGTCCGGTCGGCGAGGAGCCGGTCGCTCGCGACGACCGCGATCTTCAGGTCCCGTGGCGCAAAGCCGACCTGGTTCACCAGTATCCGGACGCCCGAATTGGGAGGGGCAACGAACAGTTGAGCGAAGAGTAAAACGACCGACGCAGGGAGGCTCATAAGGACGATTCGAACGAGAGGTCAGTCGAATGAATAGGCTTTGCGGGGCTGGTGATTCTTGTGGCTTTCATCCGAGCGCTCCTTCAACTGGAAGGTGAGCGCGAGCAGCCCCAGCGTCGGCTGCTCGTTGCGAACGATGAAGCCGGAAGGGGCATTCAACTGCACCGGGGTGAAGTTCCAGATGCCGGGGATGCCGGCTTCGATGAGCAGTTGGCCGGTAACAGAAGCCGCTTCGGGCGGGACAGTAACGATGGCGATCCTAACCTGATGCTGACGGGCGAAGGCCTTGATGGCCGAAGGGGGCATTACCTCGATACCACCGAAACGGAGGCCGATCAGTTTCGGGCTGTTGTCGAATAGACCGATCAGCCGAAGGTTCATCCGATTGAAATAGCGGTAGTTAGCGAGCGCGGTCCCGAGGTGCCCGAGGCCGATGATGATCATCGCCTGCAGTTCATGGATGCCGAGAATCTCCTCGAGAGAGGTGATCAGGAGGTCGCGGTTGTAGCCGCGTCCGGCGCGGCCGAACTGGCCGAAGTAATGGAAGTCTTGCCGGACTTGAGTGGCTTTGATGCCAAGTTCAGCGCTTATGCGTTCCGAACTGACGAATCGAACGTCCGGGTCAAGATGCTGTAAAAACGCCAGATACCGCGCCAGGCGGGGGATCGCCAGCGACGGCGGCCGGCGGTTTAAACGCCTCGATGGAGATAGATCGGGGGGCGGTGTCGTCGAATCGGTCATGGGGTGAACAAATATAGGGTAAGAAGGCAAGGAAGGCAAGGGGGTTTGCCGTTCCCAACCGGTTTCATCATCGTCATTCTTACAATCTTGTTATTAAAGGGGGCAGATTATTCCTGGAGGTCGGACATTCCTATCCACCCTTGCAGAAAGGCAGACCTTGATATAGGGCGGACAGGAATGTCCGCCCTCCAAGGCAACTATTTTCTAACATATTAATATATCCCGCTTGCTTGCTTACGCCCGCCTACCCGAACAGACCCTCTTCCCACCCGTCGGCGGTGAAGGCGCCGCGAAGGTGCTCGACCTGCCACTTACCTCCCCGAACCGGTGTCAAGCCCATTGCGTCGAAGCGGACGAATTCGAAGCTCGCCTCCGTTTGCGTCAGGTAGTCCGTCGCGGCGCGAATTATCCGGGCTTGCTTGCGCAACGTTACCCGCAGCAGCGGCGGGATCGGCGATCCCGGCGAGCCTCGCTTCACCTCGACGAAGATGAGCGTCGCTCCCTCGCGCGCGACGATGTCGATCTCGCCGCGTCTCGTCCGGTAGTTCCGCGTCAGGACGGAGTAGCCTTGCGCGAGCAAGTGGTTGGCGGCCGCTTCCTCCGCCTCGTCGCCCGAGGCGCGGAGGTTTTTCGGCATCGAATGCGCCAGCGGTGCGAACGACAACCGGTGGTGTGGTGTCGGGCCGTGACGTTCGATGGCACGGCGGTGCTCTGCGGTGCCGTATCCCTTGTGCTGCTCGAAGGTGTAATCGGGATAGAACCGGCCGAGTCGCTCCATCAGGCGGTCGCGGGTAACTTTGGCGAGGATCGAAGCGGCAGCAATGCTGTGTGACGCCGCATCGCCGCCAATGAGCGTCCTGGCTGGACAGGAGAGAACGGGCAAGCGGTTGCCATCGATGAGGGCAAAGTCGGGTGGGACGGGCAGGCGCCGGACGGCATGTTCCATTGCCTTGAGCACAGCCTTGCCGATGCCGATTCGGTCGATGACACGGGACGAGACGGCAGCAACGGACGTAGCGACGGCGGCTTTGAGGATGAGTTGGGCGGCGCGGCGGCGGGCGGGAGCGGCGAGTTGCTTCGAGTCGATCACCAGCGCGGTGAAGTCGTCCCGGTGTATCAAGTCAAACGAAGGATCACCCGGCGGGGGCAGGATCACGGCTGCGGCGACGACCGGCCCGGCGAGCGGTCCCCGACCGACCTCATCCACCCCTGCGATCCGGCGATGACCGGCTTGCCAAAGGGTCTGCTCGTGGCGAAGGTAATCAGCGGTCAATGGACGCGGGGAGTAAGTATTCCATGTGCAGAAAATGACTGACGAATTTAGGCGGCTGAACTGCCTTTAGCGGCTTACTGCCATCGACTTTTCGGGCACAATCCGCGTGCTGCGGATTGGCCACACGCAGTCGGCTTACATCGTCTCCCCGGGCTTCGGTGCATTCGACTCCGGCAGCCTGTTGCTTGGCGCAAGATGCTCTACGCTGCCAGTTCGACGACCAACGCGTCGAGTTTGTCAAAGGACTCGGACCAGCCCGCGCCGGTCAGTTCACGGTACTGATCGGGCATTCTCTCATGCCGCAGCGTCATCATCGTTCGCCCGCCGAGGTCTTCGAGGATGATCTCAACCTGCATTTCGAGCGGCATTCCTTCCATCCCATAGTCGGTCGAGGGGACGATGTTTCCTTCGGTGTCGCCGAATGAGTCGGTGGCGACGATCCGGCGGTTAGGTTCGATCTCGAGGTAGGTGCCGGTCGACCAGATGTCGGCGACCGAGCCGTCCGGCGTCGGACCGCGCATCGCAAGCAGATACCGCCCGCCGACCCGGAAGTCGATCTTAGCCACCGGGCAGGTATAGAGCCTCGGCCCCCACCACCTGCAGGCCAGTTCCGGCTCGGACCAGCATCGCCAGACGACTTTCGGCGGCGCGTTGAAGATTCGCTTCAGGACGAGGGTGTTCAGCTCGTGGATCACCTCGAGGCCGGTATCTTTCTGGATGCGCGTCGTCAAGATCGCAAGCCGTTCCCACGACTCGACGGCACCCGCCTCCATATCGGCATTCATCATGTCGTCGAGGGCTTTCTTCGACGGGAAGCGCGACCAGGCTTTGATCCGCGTGCCGCTGCCGTCGCGCTCCAAGGTGTAGGTGTCATTGATGATAGCACCGGGCGCTCCGTCATACTCGAACGTCATCTCGAGTTTTGCAAGGGGCTCGAAGCCCAGGAACTCCCCGTGCATGAGGTGTTCGGTGCCGTTGGATTCTTTTTGGAGGAACTTCCACTTGCCGCCGGGCCGGACGTCGAGTTCAAGGACCGTGGTGGTGAGAACTGCCGGACCCCACCAGTGCGGGATCAAGTCACTCTCGGTAAGGGCGCGCCAGACGAGTCCCGGCGGCGCGGGGATATGGCGTTCCATTGCGATTTCGGTGTCGGAGACGACCCGAAAGGTGGTAGGTATATTTTGACTCATCGGATATCCTTAGGATTGATGATTTGTTGGGTCGAAGCCTGCATTTCGGCGAGCAGCGCATCGAGCCGGTCAAAGCGTTCCTCCCAGAGTTGCCGGTAACGGTCGAGGTAGTCCGCCACTTCCTTCAGGCGGTCGGGCTTGATGCGGCAGGGGCGGGTTTGCGCCCGCCGGTCGCGCTCGATGATGCCGGCGGCTTCAAGCACCTTGAGGTGCTTCGAGACGGCTGGCAAGGTGATGGTGAAGGGTCTGGCTATCTCAAGCACGGTCGCTTCGCCGCTAATCAGCCGCTCGATGATGGCGCGGCGGGTTGGGTCGGCAAGGGCGTTGAAGAGAAGACTGAGATCGTCCCGAAGAGCAAGCATAAGTTAACCGGGCGGTTATTAAACCGACAGATATAATAACCATTGAGAGTCCGATTGTCAAGCGCGGGGAGACGATGAAGAATGAAGTTAGGATTTGGGCAACCCAGGGGAATCGGCAGCCAACTTGAAATCGCATGTGAAGTTATCTGAATAAAATCCTGCTGCTGGTCATACCTTGCAGATGCGGAAGAATGATCTTCAGGACTTCACTCGTCATTCTGCAATCTACAATCATCATTCTACATTCTGCATTCCACCTTCACTTCCCCTTCCCTTTCAAGATCGCCACCGGCAGCACCATTTCCTCGAGCGACACCCCGCCGTGCTGAAAACTGTCCCGATAGAGACCAAAGTAGTGATGGAAGTTCGTCGGATATAAGAAGAACTGGTCCTCCCGGCTGAGGATGTATTCGGTGTTGATACCGCGCTGCGGCAAGCCCCACTTCGGAGGGTCTTTTATCACAATAGATTGCTTCGGATCGACCTTCAGGTTGCGACCATGCTTGTATCGAAGGCTTGTCGAGGTCGTCCGGTCGCCAATCACCTGCACTGCCCGGCGCACCCGGATAGCGCCGTGGTCGCTGGTCAGGACGACCGTCCCCCCCTTTTCGCCGTAGGCTTTCAGTATCCGGTAGAGCGACGAGTGCCCGAACCAGGCCCTCGCCACCGACCGGAACGCCGCTTCGTCAGGGATCATCTCCTTTATGACCTCAACCGACTGCCGGGTATGGACGAGGATATCGACGAAGTTATAGACCATCGAGGTGAGCGGCGCGGCGAGGTATTCGCCCAGCCGCCTCTCAAAGTCGGTTGCCTCCTCGGCTTCGAGCACCTTCACATATTTCGCCTCCGGTTTCAGGTCGAGTCCCCGACGCATCAGGAGTTGGGCAAGAAAGGCTCGCTCGTGGCGGTTGGAGGACGACTCGTCTTCGTCGCCGCGCGCCCAGAGGTCAGTATGGACGCGCTCGAGTTCGGCAGGTGTGAAGCCACTGAAGAGGGCGTTGCGAGCGTAGGGCGTAGCCGTCGGGAGAATCGCGAGGCAGGATTCGAGGCGGATGTCGAAGAACTCAGCCAGGAGCGGCTCGAGCGCGAGGTAGTGATCGAACCGGAGGCAATCGACGACCAGGAAGAGCACCGGCCCTGCGTCCCCACTCGCAGCCTGGCGAACTACCGGCACCAGGTGCCGGTCAACGACGTCCATCGAGAGGACCGGCCGCTCGCCGGGATGCGCCGCGATCCAGTCCGGGTAGTGCGCCTCAACCCACTTGCCGAAGCGTCTATCGGCGGCACTACGAATATCGCCGAGCATTTCGCGCAAGCTGGCTTCGCCCGATTCGTCGAGGTCGAGTTCCCACCGGGCGATGCGCTGATGCACGGCGATCCAGTCGTCCGCTGCCTTAGCCCTATCGACCAGATCGGAGAGTCCGGCAAACTCGCCGGCCCAGCGCTTGACCAGTTCCGAAGTCGCGATTTGGCGTCGGTCGAGAACGCCCTTTAGGACCGATAGTATCTGCGACGGATTGACCGGCTTGGTGAGAAACGCTTCGACCTGCCGCCCGATGGCTTGTTCCATCAGTTCCTCGGCTTCGTTTTTGGTCACCATCACGACCGGCAGCGTCGGCTTTATCCGCTTCAGTTCGCCGATCACTTCAAGCCCACTCATCCCGGGCATCATCTCATCGACCAGCGCGAGGTCGAAGGCGCGCCCTTCTGCCAGCGCCAGGGCGTCCGGGCCGTTCGTCACCGGCGTGATTTCGTAGCCCCGGTCGCGCAGGTAGATGAGATGCGCGCCGAGCAGGTCGATTTCGTCGTCGATCCAAAGGATATTGCGGGAGTCAGGCATAGGGGGAATGCGGAATGTAGAATTATGAATGAAGTGTACTATCTTAGCGATCTGTTGACAGTGTGATGGCTGTTCAAGTCCCCGAAGGCGTAGCCGAAGGGGACTTGAACAGCGCCCTTGGTCACAGGACGCTCCGTGGATAGATTGTCTTGTCTACTAAA